>JAAZCL010000308.1 GCA_012513315.1 Bacteroidales bacterium
AAAAACCATTTTCATATAACCAAGAGAATATTAGACAACAAACAGTGAATATTAATCCGCTATTTGAAATATTGGAACCTTATAATGCTCATATCTTTACCGGTCATGAACATTACAATAAGAATATAATTCACTCCCCAACTCTGTATGAGCACAATACTGCTGCTATAAGCGGAGCATTTTGGCAAGGAGATTATTGTTGGGATGGTACACCCATTGGTTATGGAGTGTATGAAGTAACTGGTAGTGAAGTGAGATGGTATTTCAAAAGTGCTGGTCATCCGCGTGAGCATCAAATGAGGATAACTCCTGTTGGAAGCAGCTATGAACACCCCGACGAGATAATTGTAAATGTATGGAACTGGGATAAAAACTGGAAAGTAATATGGCCGGAGAATGGTGAAGAAAGAGGCGAAATGACTCAATTTACAGGATTAGATCCAGCTACTGCAGAAATGTGTGCTGATAAAGATAAACTAGAGTTTAAATGGTTATCTCCTGTTTCAACTGAACACTTATTTAAAGCAACACCACAGTCGGCTCATTCTAAGGTTGAGGTTATTGCAACAGATTCGTTTGGGCAAGTATATATAGAAAGGTTACATACAGAGTAATAAATATTTTAAAGAGTTTTTTAATATAATAGATTTATAATGGCCTCTATTTTTGTGTTGTTAAATACAAAAATAGGGGTAATTATTGTTATGAAGTATATTAAAGTTAGATTAATTATGTGGTTTAATTTTTAAAATATTTTGTAGTACTACTTACTATATCTATGACAATAGATAGTAAATACAATTATATTCGAGATAAGTAGAGTAGTATAATATACTTTTTATTAAATATGCTTTTCTAATTAAATATATTATAGTATATTTGGCCTTTAATAAAACTTTAAGCAAATAGCTTTTCAAACATCAGTTATTTTTAAAAACAATTTATAAAATGAAACTACCTTATTTTAAATTTAATCGTAAGCTTTTAGTTCTAATGTTGCTTGTTGCTACAATAGGAACTTCATGTGCAAATTCAGTAAACGAATCAATTAAAGATGATAGAACTAAGCTTATGTGGTTGGATGCAACTGCTAACATTCAACGATTTAACAACAAAGACACTATAGATTATTATTTGACAAAACTAAAAAATTTGGGTTTTACAGATGTGGTGGTAGATATGAGACCTATTTCAGGATATGTGATGTATGACAGTGATATAGCACCAAAATTAAAAAAATGGCGTGGAGATACTATTATTTGGTCATTTGATTATATGGGTTATTATATAGAAAAAGGACATTCATTAGGACTTAATATACAAGCCTCTTTAAATACTTTTGTTGCTGGACATAACCATTTTGACAAAGGTATTATTTATGAAGAGGACAAATTAGATTGGGCTTCAATGGTGTATAGAGTTGATGGCGAGATTGTTCCTATCACCAATGAAAAGCAAAAATATTCTGCAATGGTTAATCCTATCAACCCAGAGTATCAAGATTATATAATTAGTATATTCAAAGAATTAGTTCAGAAGTATCCAGAACTGGATGGTCTTATTCTAGACCGAGTAAGATACGATGGATTTATGACTGATTTCTCTGAGTTATCGAAAACTAAATTTGAGGAGTATATTGGTAAGAAATTAGAAAATTTTCCAGGCGACATTTATGAGTGGAAAAAAGATGAGCTTGGTAATGATTATCCTCACAAAGGCAAATATTATATGGAGTGGTTGCAATGGCGTTCACAAAACATTTATGACTTTATGGCAAAAGCTCGTGAGGAAGTAAAGTCGGTTAATCCTGATATCTCTTTTGGAACTTATACTGGAGCATGGTATCCATCCTATTTTGAAGTGGGTGTTAACTTTGCAAGTAAAAACTACGACCCATCAAAAGAATTTGATTGGGCAACTCAAGAATATAAAAATACAGGTTATGCAGAACTTATGGACTTGTTTACAGTAGGTAACTACTACACTACAATTACTAAAGAAGAATATATGAAAGAAAATCCTGAAGTGAAAAATGAAACTGATATGGAGGCCCAAAGTAGCATCTGGTATTGTGTAGAGGGTTCGAATGAGAATTTGCGTAGAGTGATGGGTGATAACAAATTCTTGGGAGGCATCTTAGCCGATCAATTTTACGAAAACCATGATGGTCTAACAGAGTCAATAAAAATGAATCTCGAAACATCAGATGGGTTAATGATTTTTGATATTGTACATATTATTAATAAGGATATGTGGCAAGCCGTAGAAAAGGGAATGAGAGAGGCAAATGTGATTGAATAATAGAGTGTTCTAAATTTGAATCTTAAAAAACACACATTTATGAATTACAAAAAAAGTAAGCATGACAAAGATGCTAAATCAGGATTAAGATTTCTTCAGAGCCTATTGATGATTCTTGTCTTTTTAACTTCTTCTTATGCTTGTGGTGATAGTGAGACCCCCATTGATAGAGATTTTAAATATATAGAGTCTATAGAAGTGGTTAGTCCAACAGCGACTAATGTAAAACTAGACAATTTCGCTCATTTTATAGAATTGGACTTTGAGAAAGGACTTGATCTTTCTAGCGTTACAATAAAAGTAAATTTACCTGCAGGAGTAAGAATGGTTGCTCCTACAGAGCAGACCTCTGAGTATGACTTAACAAAAGATGCTTCAATAAAGGTCTCAGGAAATGGATCATCACAATCATATAGAATAAAGGTAAACTTGGTGAATGTTCCTTTTAATCCATCAGCAGATAAATGGGGTAAAGAGGATAGTTTTGGAAACTTGCCAGAGTACATATCTGTATATAAATACCTGCAAACTATTGCAAACAAGAAAGTTGTAGCTTATATTGCAGTAGCTGATATGAATAATAAAACTGCTAGATTTAAAGTGCTAGGCGAGAAAAAAGGAGTTGCCACACCAAAAAAAATTTACGACGACAATTCTAAACCCGCTGTAGTATTAAATGCAGGTTATTTTTGGGCTGGAAGCTCATTGGGCCTCATAATACGTGATGGTAAAATAATTTCTTCTCAAGAGCCTACTTATAGGGAGTATAATGGCGCATCAACACCTTATTATCCTACTCAAGGAACCTTTGGGATGAATAAGGATAGAACGTTTTCTGCTAATTATGCTTATGAATCTAAAAACACCTTGTATGCTTATCCTGTTTTATCGCAAAATAAAGCTGGCGATAAACCACAACCATTACCTACAAAGGATTTTCCTGCAGATGCTAAAACATGGGCTCCTGAGGAAGCAATTGGTGCGGGTCCATTATTAATTAAAGATGGAGAGTATAAAAACAATTGGGAGACAGAGCTATTTGATTCAATTAGTGGAATAGGACCCACTGTTAATAATCCTCGTTCTGCTGTAGCTTATCATTCATCGGGACATGTGGTGTTTTTTGTTTGCGAAGGCAGAAATAAAACACCCAATACACCAGGTCTTACATTAAAAGAAGTAGCAGATCTGTTTCTAGATCTAGGATGTACTGATGCTATTAATTTAGATGGGGGTGGCTCATCATGCATGTTGATTAACGGAGAGGAAACAATTATTCCTAGTGATAATGCCACTCAAAGAAAAGTTGCAAATGCAATAGCTCTTTATTAGAAAAAACACTCTAGTACTACAAACAATAATAAAATTACGATAATATTATATGTTTACAAATAAATCCGAGAGTAGAAGAATTTTTTTAAAGAATGTTGCAGTTGGATCTGCAGGAATGATTGCGGCTTCAAGTTTAGCTGCGTGCAACACTGCTAACACAGCTTCCAAAGCTGCTGTATCCAATGTCCGGCCAGTTCCTACAGGAG
>JAAZCL010000309.1 GCA_012513315.1 Bacteroidales bacterium
CGCTTGTGCTGAAGCGGCAAAAGGCACTGCTGACAGCACCAACATCAACACAATGCCTGTTGCCAGAAAACGTTTCACTTTTACCCCCCCACGTAGAATAATGGATTAGAACGCGCAGACATCAGTCTGCGCCATGCGCTGTAAACATTTTACATTCCGCCTGTGACAAGTTACGTAAACCTGGTATTAGATGTAATGTAGTATTCGCTATCCCTGCGATATTTCCTCTTTTTAACAATAAGAGGCACGAAATAAAAGCCACCCGGAATGGTGGGTAACTTTGCGGGAGATTGTGTACAACCCCAATGCTCTCTTTCGCCCCAGATTAGAACAAAAAAAAGAACCTTGTTTACCAAGGATCTTAAATATATAGAGCTAAGCAAGTTAATTTCATTTTTCGGCATACAATTAAGGCGTAGTAAGATATACCCTGTGTGCTAAACTGTTCCTTCCAAATATGCTTTTAACAGAGTTACAAAGACTCCTGCCATTAATCCTAATGCCAAACCAGCGCAAAGATTTAAGGCACTTCGGGGACTGACTTTTTCGGCCTCTACCTCTGGATAACTGATAACAGTAACAAGGTTACTGAAAGATATAGAGTTATCTTTAATGCCTTTGCTCATCGCTTGTGCCAGAGATTCTTTCTCTGCATTCAATTCTTCTAACAATTTAGTATTCTGCTGAATATTTTTTTCCAACGTGCTGCGCTGAATTTCTAAGTCGGTGATCCGCTCCAGCAATAATAAGTAAGCTGGATTAAGTTCTTGAGTGATTAATTTGTCACTCTTGATTTTACCAAAATTCAGGGTGCCCTCGCTGACAAACAACTCGTATTCCTTTGGGCTTAGCAGCGCATTTTCCAGGTTTATAGCTTTCTCGGTATGCGCCAATAGTTGATAAGCATTTTCTAAATCTATCTCAATGCTTTCCAGTTCTTTAGTGTCTTTTTTAATTTGCGCAGAAAAGGTATTATAAAATTCGGCAATGATCATAACACTTAAAGTGTGGTTGATTTGATTCAAATAGCTTTGAACATGGATATTGGCTATCTCAAAAGCTCGGTCAGGGCTGGATGCTGAGACAATCATTCTGAACATGTTAGTGTCCTGAACTTTCCTAACAGCAAAACTGTTTCTAAGTTGCTTGTATGAAATGTCATCCAGTTGACTCAACGTCCTTTTAAGAGCCTCGGGTCTAGTCATTAAATTAATATACGAATCCATAGTCTTGAATGGAATTTCGTATTCCCCGTATGGTGTAAGAACTTTATTTCGGAAGCTTACATTGAGTAAAGCGCTACTCTCGTAAGCAGGGGAAGCAATAACAAAAGTGTAAAAAGCGCTTAAAGCGAGGACTATCACAGTTATTAACACTATAAGTAATTTGCCGTTCCACAAAACTAGAATTAGTTCTTTAAGGCTTATTTCATCCTTATGGTTAACCCTATATTCCAATGTTTACACCTCCAATTTTAATCTTTTATTCGATGGTTATTACTCAAAGGTTTCCGCTTTAAGTCCCACTACCTTAGTTAAGTTGAGCGGTAGAAACCGATTTCTGGAGGAGTATCGATTACCCCTAAAACTGTTCTAAGTCCCCCAGATGCTCCCTATATCCAAAGAATTTACGCTCCTCTTATTTTTAGCTCAAACGTACGGGTAGGGTACATAGCATACCCTAGTAAAATAAAGGTAATAATAGACAACTTAAACATCTCCTGATATTCCGCCACAATACTTCCGAGTAACCAAAGAAAAATAACTGCGAGCCCCATTCTCTTCCAAATATATCCATGGACATTGTGCCGCAAAAATCTTATGGCTTGCAAACCAGTTATTAAAAATACTGATAAACCAGTGACCCCTCCAGAAACAAAATATTTGACATAGATATTATCGAACGCTCCAAATTCCCTTGCTTTTGCGAAACCTACCCCTACTAATATAGTAGGGAAGTTTATATAACCTTCATTATTCAGCAATTGAGTTATGTGCGATACCCAAATATTGTACCTTGAATAAAGTGCAGAAATAGAAATTTCTCGGTTCGCCAAGTCTTTTAAGTATAGGAATGAGATTATTACAAGTAAACTAAAAACGTATATACATAAAATTTTCGCTAACCCTTTTGTATTAAGATTCCAGTAATATAGTAGTAAGGTTGTCGCTATAAATAATAAAATTGCAGTTCTAGATTGTGTATGCAAACAGGTGTAAAGAGTAGCCCCAAAGCATATAGAATTTGTTAATAGTTTATTTTTCGAGAAATCTGATAAAAGAATAATTGAGCTATTCATAATAACCATTAGCATGCCTAATGAATTTGGATTTCCAACAGATCCGATAATCCGTCGGCCTGTTTTCCAAGAAAACGCCATAATATAATAATCTAATTTCGATGGTCGATACAAGCTAAAAGTTAAAATCCGAAAGCTTTCGCTGTTAACTTGCAAAAAACCTATTATGAACTGTGTCAACAGAAAAAATATAAGCAGACTTAAAAAGGACTTTGGACTAATTTTTTTCTTTAATAGACCACCAATAACTAAACCAATAAAAGGATAGTATAGCCTTAATGACGATTTAAATATCCCTACTATTCCACCACTATTTTGGAACATGGAAACTAAAAGATTTAAGGCAAGCATACACAAAGCGAAGCAAAGAAAACACCAGGTTGGCTTTAGTATAGGACTTTTAATTATCGCATACAAAGCAACCATGCCTACAATTATTTGGGGCAAGTATATTAAAGCGCCTTGTGTGGAGTTTGGGAAAAATAAAACAATGCTAAAAAGGATGTACACCCAAAAAATATTTTCGCGAACTGCCACATTTACAATTCTATCGTTTCCCATATCGCATTTCACGGTATATACCTACCCTTTTTTCAATACATTAATCATCTGTAAAACCTCGACTGGTTTTCCTTACGATACAATATTTTGTTTCTTTCCCGCTTCAGCGTTTTCAAACGCAAAAAAGAACAAGCTCAACCGCTTCTTAGAGTGATATTAAAAATCTTGTCATGTTTGGATTGGTCACTGTTAGGGGTTGTCCGCTTTTTATCTGTTCTATGAACAACGGTATTACTGAACCCCTCGAGGCCATAACATTACCATAGCGGGTCCCGCAGATAAGGGTCTTCTGGGGATCCACAGTTTTAGATTTTGCAATAAAAACCTTTTCCATCATGGCTTTAGAAATCCCCATTGCATTTATGGGGTATGCAGCTTTATCTGTAGACAGGCAAACGACTTTTTTGACTCCATATTCTATAGCAGCCGTTAAAACATTATCTGTACCCAATATATTTGTCTTAACCGCTTCAAGGGGAAAGAACTCACAGGTCGGGACTTGCTTGAGAGCCGCGGCATGGAAGATGTAATCTACATTATGCATTGCGTTTTTAATTGACTGTATGTCTCTTACGTCACCAATATAGAATTTAAGCTTATCGTTTTTATAAAGCTTTCTCATATCATCCTGCTTCTTCTCATCCCGGGAGAAGATGCGGATTTCCTTTAAATCAGTATTCAAAAACCTCTTCATAATGGCATTGCCAAAAGAACCTGTGCCACCAGTAATAAGTAGTATTTTTCCTTTAAACATTTAAATACCCCTTATCCTCTTTCTCAAAATGCTTAATAATAATATCATATGAGTGTTTAGATGTATAATTTTCTTCCAAGTATCTTCTGGCATTGGCTCCCATTCGCCTTCTCAAATTTTTATCGCATAATTTCTTTACCAGTTTATTAAACTCTTGAACATTACTGCTTTCACACCAAAAACCAAACTTACCAGTCTCAATTACTTTGCCGATATCAGTGTTAACGTCAGTAGCCTCTAATACAGGCATGGAAGCATGCATATAGGAAAGTAATCTTGAGGGGAAATTTGGTATCGAAAATCTTTTGTCAAGAAAAATTAGTCCCACATCACAAGCACAAACTAGTCTTTCATATTCCTGCTTGGGAAGCTGAGAGAACAAGAGAATATTGGTTGGTCTTTTAGTATAAACGTAAGAGGCTAATTTGCTAAATTCGGTTCCCGAGCCAGCCACTACAAAAAAGACCTTATCATTTTCCTCATTTGCCTTTAAACATTCTATTAAAAAGTCAATTCCCTGCGGCTTTCCAAGATTACCCCCATATATGAAAATTGTCTTGTCCAGCGGAATCCTGTATTTTTCTCTCGTCTCCTTAATCAGTGCCTCGTTGATGTTCAGTGTCTGAGGCGCTATGCTATTAGGGCACACTTCTACAATATCTGCCGCTAGCCAAGGATTGTTTTTTCTTATGAAATCCACATTGGCCTGAGACATGCACCCTATATAATCTGATATTTTATATAGCTTCTCTTCCTTGCGTCTAAAAAACCGGTATGCAAGAGATGTTATTCCTGATTTGGATAAGATATTAAGATCTACTGCATTTTGAGGGAATATGTCTTTTAAAAGTAGATAAGATTTCGCCTTATCTCTTTTTTTTATAAATTCGACTGAGCTAAGCCAGGTAATTGGAGGTGTTGAGTATAATACAAGATCAAAAACAATATCCGAAAAAAATCTTTTTATGCTTTGTTTTATTTTTGCCTCTAAAAGTAAAGTTGCTATTCCTTTTTCGATAAAACCGGCCTTTTGTATATTTCCCGTCTTGACCTTAAGTATTTTAATATTCCCGTTATCGATTAATCTAGTAGTTTCTTTTTTCCTGCGCTCTGCTGGAGAAATCACATAAACTTGATGGTTATTGATAACGAATTCTCGTAATAAGTCAGAGTATATTCCGCTCTCATTGATAGAAACAATGTCTGATAATGTTAAAAATAAAACGTTCATGTATGATTCCCCTTATAATCTGTTACCTCTTGTCCGATATTGGTCTGGCAGGACATCCAACAGCAGTACATTCTCCAGGAAGATCTTTTATAACTACGGCACCAGCACCAACTATAGTTCCGGCTCCTACACTTATCCCCTGAATAACTTGGGCTCCTGTTCCCATTTCAACACACTCTTCCAATTCACAGTTGCCCGAAACATTTACACTTGGGTACAATGTGACAAAATCTCTTAGTATGGCATCATGGCCAATAGTGCAATCCAGATTAACAATTACGTGAGAGCCTATAATTATATCTACAGTAATTATTGTACCAGCGCAAATAATGGAACCGTTGCCTATTGATACTCTGTCCGACATAATTACGCTAGGATCAATTAACGTAGCGAATTTTATCCCATCTAGCCTATTGATAATTTTTTTTCTTGTTTTTGAAGCCCCTACAGCACATATAGCGTATACATCATTTTTATGCTCGTCTAACCAATGGCAAGGACCTAATACCGGATACCCTCCAATAATTTTACCGTGTAATTCTGTATTATCATCAACGAAACCAATAAGATTCCACGTTGGATGAACACGATTTACTCTTTCTACTAGCCATGCAACCCCCCGTCCAAATCCACCCACACCAATGATAACAAGCTTTTTCATACTTAACCCTCACCTTATATATCCTTATTTCCCTTGAAAGGTTCCATGGTAACTGAACTATTAGAACTGATTCCTTCTCTTGCTAAAACCTTTATCATAGTAAGGAGTAAGATTTTGATATCCATACAGAAACTAATATTATTTACATACTCTACATCGAGATTAAACCTTTCTTCCCAGCCAATGGCGTTGCGTCCATTCACTTGTGCCCAACCAGTTAATCCTGGTCGTACGTCATGTCGACGTTTTTGGTGTTCGTTGTATAATGGAAGGTATTGTACCAACAAGGGCCTGGGCCCAATAATACTCATATCTCCCTTGAGGATGTTAAATAACTCAGGCAGTTCATCAAGACTTGACGCCCTTAGAAACTTTCCAAAACCTGTAAGCCTGTACATATCAGGCAGTAAATTCCCATTCTTATCCCGCTTATCCACCATTGTCCTGAATTTATACAGGGTGAAAACCTTTCCATAAAGCCCTGCCCTTTCTTGCTTAAAAATAACTGGGCTTCCTAACTTAATTCGTACCGAAGCTGCTACAACTAACAGAACTGGGCTAAGGGCAATAATTGCCAGTATAGATAATATAATATCCATAGGCCTCTTAAAATAGTTCCTATATATTCCCCCCTGTATAAAAAAGGGGCCTGTATTTGGGTTTGCTTTAGTTTGCATTTGGAGACCACCTCGAGTCATATTCAACCCCTCTAATTGCCCACAACCCGTGTTATCAAATTACACACCTTCATTATGTCCTGTGGTGTCATTTTCGTGTCACTCGGTAAACAAACTCCGTTATTATATATTTTTTCGGATACTCCCTCACCAATGTAGTCGTATTTACTAAAAACAGGCTGTAAATGCATTGGCTTCCAAATTGGCCTGCTTTCAATATTGCCTTTTTCCAGAGCTTCTATAATATCCACTGGCCTAATTTGTCCATTAAGTAATATACATGATAACCAATAGTTTGGTTCATTCCATTCATTTATAGGCATGAGCTCAATCCCATCAAGTTCTCCGAGTTCTCTTTTATAGAACTCAAATATATACTTCTTCTTTGCAATCCTTTGGTCTAAAACCTTTAGTTGTCCTCTTCCAATGCCAGCCAGAATATTACTCATCCTATAGTTATAACCGATTTCACTATGCTGGTAATGCCTTGCCTTATCCCTGGCTTGAGTAGCCCAGAACTTTACTTTTGCAATTCTCTCTTCATTATTAGAAACTAACATGCCTCCGCCGGAAGTTGTAATGATTTTGTTTCCATTGAACGAAAAAACACCATAATCACCGTAAGTCCCCGTAAACTTACCCTTATAAGTAGTCCCAAGCGACTCAGCAGCATCTTCAATTAAAGTTACATTATGTTTCTTACATAATTCAACGATAGGATCCAAATCCGCAGAAAGACCGTATAAGTGAACGACAATTACTGCCTTTACATTAGGATACTTTGCAAAAGCCGTTTCTAAAGCTTCTGGATCCATATTCCAGGTCTCAAAATTGCTGTCTATAAAAACTGGAGTTGCATTTTGATAGATAATTGGATTTACTGATGCTGAGAAAGTTAAATCCTGGCAAAAGACAATATCACCTGGCCCAACCCCTGCTGCCTTTAAAGCCATATGAATTGCTGCTGTTCCTGATGATAATGCAGCAGCATGCTTTACCCCAATCTTTGCTGCTAGCTCTTGTTCAAAGCCATCTACATTTGCCCCTAGTGGAGCAATCCAATTCGATTCAAAGGCTTCTTCGATATACGCTTGTTCATAACCTTCATCGCTCATGTGAGGTGAAGAAAGGTATATTTTCTTAGCCATAAAGACACCCTTTCGGCCATTTATCATTAAAGAACCATAACCCGGCACATATATATTCCGCGAGCATGCTGAAAAAGCTAATTATTCGCTACTGCTTCTATGCTGCTCATGATTTCAGACATAGTTGCGTCCGACGGGATTCTGAGAACACTCTGAAGAAATTTGAGCTCTTCACTAAGGGCAGCAGGGGAACTGTTGGCGCGACAGATGAAAATTTTGTCATGGCTGGTCTTTTCAACTGTTTCCACATCCAAGAGCAACTCTTCATACATTTTCTCGCCAGGTCTTAAACCTGTAAAAATTATTTCTATCTCGCCTTCCTTATAGCCAGAAAGGGCTATCAGGTCCTTGGCAAGGTCAATTATTTTTACAGGCTCTCCCATATCCAGAATAAACACTTCGCCACCTTGGGCCAACGCCCCTGCCTGAATTACCAGCTGAACCGCCTCCGGGATTGTCATAAAATATCTGGTTACTTCTGGATGGGTTACAGTGATTGGTCCCCCCTGTTCGATCTGCTCCTTGAAAATGGGGATGACACTGCCATTGCTGCCCAGGACATTACCGAACCTAACTGCTGCATACTTTGTCTTGCTCCTGGCATTAATTCGCTGAATAGCAATCTCTGCCACCCGCTTACTGGCTCCCATCACATTTGCGGGATTAACGGCTTTATCTGTGGAGATTAGGACAAACTTTTTGACATTATACCGATCTGCAGCATTGGCAACATTAATTGTGCCAAAGATATTGTTTTTAATAGCCTCGGTTGGGCTGTCTTCCATCAGGGGCACGTGCTTGTAGGCAGCGGCATGGAAGACAACCTGGGGAGTGGTCTGGAAAAACACTGCATCCATCCGCTTTTCATCCTGCACAGAGCCCACAAGAGTAATTAAGCTTAAACCCGGGTATTTCTTCATAAGGTCCAGCTGTAACATGTAGAGATTGTTCTCATAGTTGTCCAGCATGACTAAGGTTTTAGGCTTAAACCGGGCTACTTGCCGACACAGTTCCGAACCGATGGAGCCGCCAGCTCCAGTGACGAGAACAACCTGATCTTCTATATATGTACTAATGCTTTTGGTATCTAGTTTGACTTCGGGGCGTCCCAGGAGGTCAGAGATATTTACATCCCGTATGTGCCTTACTACTGTCTGTCCATCCAGCAACTTAAATAGTCCTGGTAGCCGTCTAAGCTTACACCCAGTTTGTTTGCATTGGTTTAGGATTCGGCGAACTTCTGTTTCTGGCGCAGATGGAATAGCCACGACAATTTCTTTGATACTGTACTTTTTTACGATAGTGAGCAAGTCCCTCATAGTTCCCATCACAGGAACACCGTGAATCCTTAGTCCAGTCTTCAGCGGATCCTCGTCAATTACCGCGACTGGATGTCCCAACTCCGGGTGCTCAAACAGTTCTTTAATGACCATAGAACCAGCTGCACCGGCACCTATGACCAAAAGGTTGTCTCTGTTCTTGGCTCCAAAACCTGTCCAAACTCGCCGCGAGGCAAAAAGCCTGCGTGAGATTCGAGTGCCGCCAGTAAAGAAAAGCATCATCCCCCAGATTAGTATAAAGACACTGCGGGGAAGGTTTTCAGGGACAAGCATAAAAAAGAAGTAATTAATAGTTGCAAAAACGGTAACCGCCATGAATATATTTCCTAATTCATATATACTGACATACTGCCACAAATTGGTATACAGCCTGAAGAAGGCGAAGACGACAATAGCAATAATGGAAAGGAACCATCCGTGCTTAAGATATGCATTGAAATATTGCGGGGGGATAGCGCCCTCAAAACGCAGCGCCAGCGCACCCACAAAAGCACAGTGCGTTAATATAAAATCTGCTATAGGAAAAATAAGCCTTTGCGAAATTCTTTTCATTCCTCAACCCCATTTCAGATAGATAGTCGGGAACAAATAAGTTAAAGCTGAAAGGGGAAAGTGCTAAGGAGCAACACTAATATAGCGGGTTTCCCCCCTCCTTATTGCTGAAGGCATCTGCGGTAGCAAAACTTTATTCCCCAGGAACTCCGTGCAGAGCCGGAGAGATAATGGCCAGTTCCGAAGTGATGCCTGAATATAAAATCCATAACCTTTTTAGAAGGTCCGGAAGGTCCGTGAGATTCGCTGCTGAAATAATGGCAACAAGAAAGACCTTGGTATTTCCATCCCTCAGGTTATGTAAGTGCTCCCAAGGGCATCTATGGTTGCTCGGGCTGCTATACATGAGCAGCAGATATCCACCAAGGCATAAGATCTGCTACGCTTAGCTCGCCGCCTGCAGGATGAATTCTAACTGGGTCTTTTTCAAATAGCGAGAAGCTATCCAGCCTGTAATCTCAGTGCCGGGGAACCAGTCCAACATGTTGGTTGCTTGTTGAAAAGCAGTGTGCGTTGGATGAAGATTGTAATTTACTGAAGGAATGAGCCCAGTCCCGAACTGAGTGGAACTGGCGGGCATTATATTTTCCCTGTAGTGGAAAATATTGCGCGTTAAGCTATATGTCCTTTTTTGCCAAATATTCAATAACCCCTAGCAAATACATGAGTATTTTTAATGCATTTATATTCGATGGAAGTCTTTCATCTTCCTGCTACATGATTAAGGGAAGTTTCTGGATTGAGCATGGAAAGAAAATTGGAAAATAATGGTGTAATGGGAAACATCCAGGCATAAGGAGTCATTACCGGCAAAGGATGTCGGCAATTCTCTTGCTGGCAAAACCATCGCCATAGGGATTGCTGGCTTGACTCATTTTCTTGTACTCCTCCTCATTTTCTAGCAGTAACTTAAAGGTGTCGAAAATCCGTTTTTCGTCTGTCCCCACAAGTTTGAGGGTGCCAGCGGCAATCCCTTCGGGGCGCTCGGTGATGTCTCGCATAACCAGGACCGGCTTTCCCAGGCTGGGGGCCTCCTCCTGGATGCCGCCGCTGTCGGTGAGGATAAGATAAGACCTGGCCAGGAAGTTATGAAAATCCAGGACGTCCAGGGGCTCTATCAACCTGATTCGGTCACAGCCGCTTAATATCTCCTGGGCAATTTC
>JAAZCL010000310.1 GCA_012513315.1 Bacteroidales bacterium
GCCCATATCTCCTCATGATTCAAATCGGTCAACTTAGGATATAACACTTGATAGGCATCACGCGAGCGTGAGGTCTTTTTTATCTCCTGTGCTCCTGTGTTTTTACGCCTTCGTCCAAGTTCTAATGCAGCAACAATTGTGATTGCCTTAGCTGGACCAATACCTTTAAATTGAGTCAAATCAGAAACATTATATCGTGCTAGTTTATTCAAGTCGTTATCAGCTTCTCCAAGGATATCTTGACAGACTTGGACTGCCGATTTCTCCCTTGTCCCAGAGCCTATAAGAATGGCTAACAACTCAGAGTCGGACAATGCAGAGGCACCCTTCATCATAAGTTTTTCACGTGGTCTATCTTCTAATGCCCAGTTCTTAACCGAAACATAAAGCAATTCAGGCTTTATATCTTCTGATTTTGTCTCTTCGGGTTTTAATTCATGAGATTGTGACATAGCTTTATTTCTTAAATATAAACATTATGCTCACAAAGATAAAACAAAAAGGAACATCTTAAAGCAAGATGTCCCTTTTTGTTAAATTATATTGTCACTTATGTTTATCTCGTCTTATTTTGCACGCTCTACATAAGTTCCTGTACGCGTATCAATTTTCACTTTTTCCCCAGTTTCAATAAAAAGTGGCACCCTTACTTCAGCACCTGTTTCCACTGTGGCAGGTTTGAGTGTATTGGTGGCAGTGTCACCTCTTAAACCTGGTTCGGTATAGGTGATTTCTAATACTACATGCGTTGGCATTTCTGCCGTTAAGATGGTTTCGCTTTCTGCATGAACCTGAACCTCTACAATATCTCCATCTTTCAAATATTGCACACCATCAATTAATTCTCCAGAGATTGAAATTTGCTCGAAAGTTTCGGTATTCATAAAGTTGTATCCCATATCATCTTTATAGAGGAATTGATATGGACGACGCTCGATGCGCACCTCATCTATTTTAACCCCTGCATTGAAAGTTTTGTCCAGTATTCTTCCTGTAGTAACATTTCTCAATTTGGTGCGAACAAAAGCTGCGCCTTTTCCGGGTTTAACATGAAGAAATTCTACTATAAAAAAATATTGACCATCTAAGTCAATACACATTCCATTTCTGATATCAGCTGTTGTTGCCATATAAAATTTGATTTAGTTTTGATTGCAAAAGTAGAGAATAACTTCCATACTGCCAAACTATGGCTTGCATAATATGCTCACTTGCGCGATATTATATCAAAAAGCAACAGAAATAGTTGAGTATAAAGTAGCAAAGAATAGGATGACTTAGTCATTGTGCATAAAATTTCGTATATTTGCTTAGTCTCGAATTATTCAGAAACATTACTTACAAAAGTATTTATATTCTTACAGACGTATCAAATACAAACAGATTTAAATTAAAATATTATGAAAAAGAAAATAGTAGTCCTTACAGGAGCAGGCATGAGTGCCGAAAGTGGGATTGCAACATTTAGAGACACCGATGGGTTGTGGGAAAATCATCGTGTGGAAGACGTAGCAACACCCGAAGGTTTTAGAATTAACCCTAAGTTGGTGCTCGACTTCTATAATGCAAGACGACGTGAGTTGCTCGGCACAAAGC
>JAAZCL010000311.1 GCA_012513315.1 Bacteroidales bacterium
AATGTCTCTTCAGACCCAAATGCCGGCACTATTTGAGAAAAATAGCGATGAAAAAATAACAATAACAGCTCAAAATCTCGATGGTGCCAATATCGAAGCCAGCGGCACATATGCTATATATTCTTTACATGAGAATGATTCAATAAATAATCAAGTAGCTCAGGGAAATTTCAAAACTGGTAATCAAGATGAAATTAAGAGGGTGGTTACAAAACTTGAATCGGGTAAGTATCGATTAAAACTGACTTCAGAGGATGATAGAGGCAACTTAATAGAAGCACAAAACGACTTTATAGTTTTCTCTTATGCTGATAAACGTCCTCCTATTAAGACTAATAAATGGTTTATCGTTAAGAGCAATTCTTACTCAAAAGATAAATCTGCTGAAGTAATATTGGGGGCTTCAGAAAGAGTTAATGTGTTATACGAACTTTGGCAGGAAGACAATCTTTTAGAACGAAAATGGATAGAGCTAAATAATGAGAACAAACTATTTTCATTCCCCTATAAAGAAGTGTATAAAAATGGTGTAACTCTGATGCTTACATATATTAAGGACGAAAAATTCTATTCTCATAAAGCAGAACTACGTCCCAAGAAAACGCAGGACGAAATTAAAGTTAAGTTAGATGTGTTTAGAGATAAAATCCGCCCTGGTAGTCAAGAAGAATGGCGCATTAGCATCACCGACTCATTGGGTAACCCAAGAGCAGCAGAAGTATTAGCTTCAATGTACGATTTTTCTCTCGATAATATTTATCCTTCACACCCATGGAATTTATCGCTTTATAATTTCGATAGGTACAATTCTATGAGAATGCTCACAATTGATCAGTCTTTTAACAAAGAAAATGCAAATGCATATTACCCCATATCTTTTAAGGAGGTAACATCTTTTGAGTATGATCGCTTCAATTGGTTTGGTTTTTCATTTTATAGAGGGCAAGGAATTATGATAAGAGATGCTAGCGCAGACAATATTGTTGTAGGATATGCCCAGCAAAGTAAAGCTGAGGCTTCAATGGCATTTCCTCCTTCACCATCAGCACCCTTAAATGAGGTTGCTTACGATAGTGATCAAGTTGACTCACAGGCAGAATCTTCTCAAACTGGCTCCTCACAAACTGGTTCTCCTCAAATGCGCAGGAATTTTAATGAGACAGCTTTTTTCTATCCACAGCTAAGAACTAACGATAAAGGTGAGACACAAATTGTATTTGACGTCCCCGAGAGTAATACCCGCTGGCGCTTTAGAGTGCTTGCTCATGACAAAAAGCTAAATACAGCCACTACTGAAGCCTTCACGGTTTCTCAAAAGGAATTGATGGTTACACCAAATATGCCTCGTTTTTTAAGACAAGGCGATAGAGTGAGCATTGCAACAAAAATCTCAAACTTATCAGATTCAGTGCAACAGGGTAGGGTGAGGATGGAATTCTTTAATCCTGTTACAGATGAAATTATAGATATTAGCCAATTTGAAAATATAGAGCAGGAGTTCACACTTCAACCCTCTGCTTCATCAGATGCTATGTGGATGTTTGATGTACCAACCAATATTGATGTAATAGGCATTAGAATTATTGCTCAAAGCGCGCACTTTAGCGATGGTGAGCAACATGCGCTAGCAATACTCCCAAACCGTATGCTCGTTACCGAAAGCCTGAGGATGGATGTGGATGGTGGAGAAACAAAGACATTCAATTTTGATAAAATTAATAACACTTCTCCTACCCAAGAGAACTATAGACTTACCCTAGAGTTTACATCTAATCCAGCCTGGTATGCAGTTCAAGCGCTACCAGTACTTGGCGAGCCCACAAGTGATAATGCAGTATCGTGGTTTGCTTCTTTCTATGCAAACTCAATAGGTGCTCATATTGGTAAGGCTTATCCAAAAGTATCGGCAATGATTGATTCATGGAAAAAGCAGGGTGGTAATGAAGAAACTCTACTATCTAATCTACAGAAGAATGAAGAGCTTAAGAATATTCTCCTTCAAGAGACTCCATGGGTGTTAGACGCTAAAAATGAAACAGAGCAAAAGCAGAAGTTATCACTACTGTTTGATCTTAATCGCAATAGAAATATCACTCAAACTGCTTTATTAAGGTTGCAAGAATTGCAAACTACCGAAGGTGGCTGGAGCTGGTTTAAAGGGTTCAGGCCAAGTATAAGTATTACACAATATATACTTTATGGCTTTAATCAATTGACCGACCTTAATATCGATATCGATTCTGAACAAGTATATTCAATGAAGCTGAGTGCTATAAAATATATCGATGCAGAAGCAATACGCAGGTTCGAATCGTTGAAGAAGTATAACAAGGATTGGAAAAATATTAAATCAATCTCCACTACCGATCTTGAGTATCTGTTTGTTCGCTCTTCTTACAATCAGCATCAAATGGATAAAGAGGTAAGTGAACTATACAATTTTTACTTGTCGGTAGTTGAGAAAAACTGGACTAGCTACGGTCTTTACGAACGTTCGCTTATTGCTCAGTTGATGAATAAGAAAAATAATACAAGAGTCTTGCAAGATATCATCAAATCATATAGAGAGCATTCGGTAGTTTCAGACGAACTCGGAATGTATTGGCCAAATAATCGTGCAAATGTATTTATGTCGCAATCGGCTATTTCTGTACATACTTTTATCATGGATGCCTTTAAAATAGGTGGAGCCACAGACGATGAAATGAATAATTTGAAGAAATGGTTGTTAAAACAAAAGCAAACTCAGCTATGGGAGTCCACACACGCTACAGCAGATGCTGTTTATGCATTATTAAGCAGTGGAAGTGACTGGTTCTCTGTAGATGGCACTACCAAAGTTACGTTGGGCAATAAACTAGTAGAACCTAAAAGCAGCGAACTTGGTACTGGTTACTTTAAAGAGGCATGGAGCCGCACAGAAATATCACCAGATATGGCCAATGTTTCCGTAACTCACAAAGGTAATTCACCCTCATGGGGAGCACTATACCTTCAGTATTTTGAAGATATGGACAAGATTCAAAAGAGCGACGGCTCTCTGGATATCGAAAAGATGATGTTTGTAGAAGTAACAACTCCTGAAGGACAACGTTTAATGTCAATATCAGAAGAGAGGTCACTAAAGGTTGGAGATAAGGTAACTGTTAGGCTAACTGTCAGAAGCGATAGAGATATGGAGTTTATACATTTAAAAGATTTAAGGGCAAGCTCTTTCGAACCGGTTAATCAAGTATCGGGACTTAAATGGCAAAACGGACTTATGTACTACCAAACATCCACAGATGCTTCTACAAACTTCTATTTTGATAATCTACCAAAAGGTACTTATGTACTTGAATACTCGGTATACGTAACTCGCAGAGGCAGCTACTCAAGTGGTATAGCTACAATTCAGAGTATGTATGCCCCTGAGTTTACATCGCACACCGAGGGCAGTAGAGTCGAGGTGATTGATTAAAAACATGTTAAACTAAGAACCGTTCTTAAACAGAATTGTTACTTTTGTGTCTGACATTACAGATTTTAAAATAAAACAATAGTATTAAATATATTTAGTAATGAAAAAAACAAGTCTTATTTTACTTTTCACAGTATTCATCAGTGCACTAGCTTTTGCTGCACAGCCTTCAATGGAATTCACTAAAACAGAGCATAACTTCGGTACAATAAAAGAAGAAATGGGTGCAGTAACCACTCAGTTTGAGTTTACAAATAAAGGAGATAGCCCTCTTATTATACAAAGAGTAGCAGCGTCTTGCGGATGTACA
>JAAZCL010000312.1 GCA_012513315.1 Bacteroidales bacterium
ATCCCATAGCATATATAAGTCCTAAACCAATAACTATAAACGACACTAGTCCAATTCCTTTTTTCAACCCCTCCTTTTTAAACATCAGTCTGCCCGACTTGGCATACCATGCAAGTACCACCACAATCAACAGGAACACACCAAATGGAACAGACAAAAGAAGATCATTCATACGATCAACCGTCCACGAAATACCATCATCTATAGCACCCCACAAAAATGAGAGATTCTCTTCCAGAGCATTAATCCCTATCTCAATATATTTTCCTAAATCAATTATTCTATTCATAGTAATATGTAATGTGATAATCAAATGGTTTATATAGCGTTTGCCTTCTTAATCATACTCTTAACCTCCGCATCCCCATATCTGGTTGCCTCAATAATAAGAGAAGTCTGAGATACCAGACCCAACAATCTGCCATTCTCCTTGTCTACTACCGCAAGAGGATAATTATTTCCTGTAATAAGAGGCAACATCTCTTCAACCGTATAATCTGTATAAACACTAGGCACTTCACTTTTCAATGCTTTCTCAAGCTTTTCATCTTTACTCTCTGCCAATTCAAGAACATCTTTGAGCCATACATAACCTAAAAAAGTACGCCGCTCATCCTCCACTGGCAGAAACTGAACACTTTGAGTACGCATCTTACGTATTGCACGCATTGGACCATCTTTTTTAATACGAAGAAGCGACGGCTTTGTAAACATCAGCGACTCAGCTGTAATTATTGTTTTACGATCTACCTTCTCAACAAAAGCCTCAACATATTCACTAGCAGGATTTGTTAGAATCTCTTCAGGAGTACCAATTTGCTCAATAATACCATCCTTCATTATCATAATTCTGTCGCCCAGTTTAATAGCCTCATCCAAATCATGCGTAATAAATACAATTGTCTTTTGCACCTTATCCTGAATTTGCAGAAGCTCATCCTGCATATCCGATTTAATAAGCGGATCTAGTGCCGAGAAAGCCTCATCCATAAGCAAAACCTCCGTATCATTAGCAAGAGCCCTTGCCAAGCCAACACGCTGCTGCATACCGCCCGACATCTCAGAAGGGTAGTGATCTTCATACCCATCTAGCCCCACTGTCTCCAGTGCCTGCAAAGCTTTTTTCTCCCTCTCTTCCTTTACTTCACCCCTAAGCTCTAATCCAAAAGCAGCATTCTCAAGAATTGTTTTATGAGGAAGCAAACCAAACTTCTGAAACACCATACTCATTTCGTAACGACGAGTATTAAGAAGCTCATTGTTCCCTTCGCGAGTAATATCTTCATCCTTAAAAAACACCTTCCCAGAAGTAGGCTCATTAAGTCGGTTCAAGCAACGTATCAAGGTTGATTTACCACTCCCCGACAGTCCCATCACCACAAAAATCTCCCCTTCATACACTTCAAAACTCGCCTTACTTATACCAACCGTACATTTTGTTTTAGCAAGTATCTCCGATTTAGAAACACCCCTATCAAGCATCTCCAAAGCCTCCTTTTTGCGCTTTCCAAAAATAACAGAGAGATCTTCAAACCTCAGCTTTACATTCTTAGCATTATCACTCATTATATTTGTCATATTATTAAAAGTAATAACCCATGTTGATATTAAACCTACTATTCCATTCAGCGTTCTCAACACCCGATCCAAGGCCCTTTCCAAAAGAATCTGTTAGCCAAGGTTGATTCTTACCCATAGCATAATCTATATAAGTATATATCGGTCCCGCCGTAATCATCATACCAGGCACCAAAAAATGAGTATCATGAAAGATATCCACATCCTTATCCACCATCGAATAGTTGACGTATGGCTGAATAGAACTAATTGGTCCCCAGCTCACAGGAAATGTATAAGCAATACTAGCCACATAAATAGTAGCTTTAGATGCTACACCACCCGTGTAGCCATCGCCACCGGCATAACCATAAGCATAAGCACCCATTGGAACTACATCAAGCTTCTCACCATCATCACCAAGAGCATTATAATCATAACGAATAACCTCTGTTTTAAGGTTAAACCTTCCAAAATCACCTTCAAGATGTCCCGCAAACGCAGTAGAAAGCTCCGACTTGTCTAAAGTAGTATTATATATACCACCTGCCTGAGCCGACACCCCCATACTCCAGTTTTCATTAAAATGCCATACCAAGCGACCATTAAACTGATCCAACTCCTTAAGATTAGCCGATACATCATCAACTATCACACCATCACTATTAACATACGCACCACTGCCAGGAATAATATCATAAGAATACCTTCCTGCCTGAGCATCAGCACCCGGTCCCGAAGGCTCGGCCTGTCTAAAATAAGCCAGCGACAGATCAAGATTATCAGCAGGCTTAATATCAAAGCTTATCCCCATATCATAATCATCCTCCAGTCCTACATAGTATGGAATCTGAAAAAACCAGTTATGCGATGCAAAACCCTGAATCCCAAAAGGCACCTGCGAAACACCCACCTTCATGTAGATGTCATCAGAAAAAGCATAACCAAAATACCCATGATGCAAGAAGTGAGTGTCTGAAGAAGGATAAAAGCGGTATTCAAAACTAAGGTCAACACCCGATAGGGAACCATCAACATTAAGTCGCCACGTATCCCATGTCATTTGTGGATTTTGTTTGCTGCCCCCACCCTCATAATTTGTAGAAAGCAAATTATACCTAACTGCGCCCCCTATTTTAATACCATCTTGTTTGTTGTTTGATTGTGAAAACAGAGAAAATGAAAAAATTGATAACGTTAAAACTAAAAAGATCCTTTTTAAAAACATAATTTATTTTTGAGTTACTATATTCATATAGAAAACACAGCCTTATAAATTAATAAAGCAATAGTTTCTATATCAGCATGTAACAGGAGGATTTTCCGCACTTAATTGAATGAGTCCATTCATTTGATTTGTTAAAAAAGCGGTGCATTTTCCAAAACGCGGTTGCAAATGTATGAAAAGTACGGCTAACAATCAAGTTATACAGCAGTTAATCATAAAAACACGAGCTATTAACATACGAGAAAACATAGGGAGACTTGCACCCATTAGTTAACGCCCATGCTGGGCAAACCAAAAAAAACCCCAGAAGTTATAACACTTCTGAGGTTTTACAAATTCTTTTTTGAATTGAAAGATAACGAATATTCTAATATCAGTTAATCTTAATCTTCGACAGGGCTTGGTAAATTATTACTCCAACCTTCATTTTGTGTAACACCAAAACCAGAATTTACCTCCTCTGAAGGAATTGGGAATGCAAAATTAGCTGCAACAAAATTAGCGTCTCCTGCAATAGTAGCTGTTACTCCTGTTCTTCTAAGATCATAAAAACGATGACCTTCAACAAAGAACTCACGAACTCTTTCATCTGCAATAAACTCTAATAGTCCTTCTTGAGTTGCAGGTAAATCAGCAATCGTTGTAATATCAGTATTTCTCTTTGCAGTATAAAACAGCGCATTTTGAGCAGCAATTAAATCGTTACCTAATTCAGCTTCTGCTTCTGCAATAATAAGATACATTTCTGATAATCTGAACACGGGTATATTACTTACCGCAGCGGCTGTTGTAAGACCATCATATTTACCAGGATGATTGTTCCCATAATCCCGGTG
Organism: Bacteroidales bacterium; assembly: GCA_012513315.1. GTDB lineage: Bacteria > Bacteroidota > Bacteroidia > Bacteroidales > Dysgonomonadaceae > Proteiniphilum. Next base: position 3,622 of record JAAZCL010000312.1, read on the forward strand.
AGTATAAACCAGTGCTGATCTAATATCAGTTGCTTCAAATCTTGTTTTTGTGAATTCGGATACTTTTGAACCATAAGAACCATAAAGTGTGTTCAGAGCATTAGCTGATAAGTTGTCGTCTGCAGACTTTTTCAAGGTAAAAATATCTTCACCTGTAGTTACTACATCTCTCCACATTGACAAATAAACTTGGTTATTTACGCCCTCTGAATCGCGAAGTTCAATAGCTTCCTCTGCAGCAACAATTGCAGCGTCATATCTATGCATATAAAGATTTACACGAGCTTCTAAAGCGTAAATTGCAGCTTCATTTAAATAATAATATTTGTCCGCCGCTTCTTCTAGTTCTCCGCCGGCATATTGCTTCGCACTTTCAATATCCTTCAATATCTGAGTATAAGTTTCTTCTACTGAAGATCTTGTTACTTGCTGAAATTCTTCGATAGGCGTATCACTTATCACAACAATACCTGGCTGACTGTTACCACCTCCAGCTTTGTAAGGCAAGCCGAAAAGATTCACTAAGTCGAAATGAGCCAAAGCTCTCAAAGCATAAAATTGAGACAAAGAA
>JAAZCL010000313.1 GCA_012513315.1 Bacteroidales bacterium
CTTATAATTTAGTAGCATCATTATCTCTTCTTCTTTCTAGAGCTATTGAAATTTTCCTCATCTTTTTTTCACTTAAAGGGTAAAGTGAAATTAATATTACGGATAAAACTGTGCCTATAGCTGGAAGTAAACTCATAAACATTTTAATTCCTTGTATGGTCTCTGGATTTTGTGCAGTGTTTGCTTGAAATCCAAAATAGGAAAGTAGCCAGCCCGTAAGTGCACTTCCTATTGCCCAGCCAAGCTTTTGACTCATAGAAGAAGAGCTGAATATTAATCCTGTTGCCCTGTTGCCAGTTTTATACTCTGAGTAGTCGGCACAATCAGCATACATCGACCAAAGCAGGGGAAATATACTTCCAGCGCATATGCTTATAAGTACTTGAAATATAAATATCCAAATCAGGTTTTCTTTAGATATCCAGAAAAAAATCACACTTAATATTGTGGCTATTGCCATAGATCCTATATAAGTATTTTTTTTGCCTATTTTATTGCTTAACGGAGCTGAGAGAATTACACCTACTAAATTGGCAATTTGACCTATGGCCAAATAAAGCCCACTAAGAACAAATGAAAAGTTGAATAGTGAAATGTTACTTATAGATTCTTCTTGTATATAATATTTAAAATAATATACAGTTGCCCCATCGCGTATTGAATTAAAAATGAGTGCGGCAACTCCAGCTCCAAGAAGTAACCACCAAGGTTTGTTCCTCATTAAATCCTTTAAATCTTCAGATGCTTTTGATTGTGTTCTTATGGGCTTAACTCTCTCACGTGTAAGACCGAATGTAAGGAAAAAGAGTATTATACATATAACAGAAAATACTGCCACAGCCATAATCCAACCATGTTCTACAGATTTATTGCCAGTTATTCTTTCGCTAAAGAAATTAACCATTGGCATAAACATAAGAAGGGCAAAAAAGCTTCCTATATAAGCAAATGCCATCCTAAATGAAGAGAGTATATTGCGGTCGCTTGAATTTGGACTCATAACTCCTAATAATGAAGCGTAGGGGACGTTAACCACAGTATAGGCCGTCATCATAAGCGTATAAGTGATATATGCATAAATGATTTTTCCTCTCAAATCAAGATCGGGTGTGGTAAATGTAAGTACTCCAATTATACCAAATGGTATAGCTCCCCAAAGTATATACGGACGGAATTTGCCGTGGCGAGTATTGGTTCTATCTGCGATTAAACCCATCAATGGATCTGATACCGAGTCCCACAATCTTGTAATAAGAAACATTGTGCCAACCACTGCGGCGGGTAGACCGAATACATCGGTATAGAATATCATTAGGTAAGATCCGAAAAGCTTCCAAAACATGGAGGATGACATATCTCCAAAACCATAGCCAATCTTCTCTTTTAGTTTAATCATTGGTAAGAAAATTTTGTTTAGGCTTTTATGTTATGTCTTTAAATTACGATCTGCAAGATTTATTATCTTTTCTACTGAAGTAGTTGAACTTAAGTCATCTTCTGGGGTGTTTATACAATAATCAATAAGTTGCTCAACTGTAGAGGTTGCAACGTGTATCCGAGTATCACTTGAAGCATAATAAATAAATACTTTATTATCATCATCGCATATCCACCCGTTAGAGAAAAGCACGTTAGACACGTCTCCAATACGTTCTTCATCTTCTGGAGCCATAAAATATCCTCCAGGTGAAGCAATTAATTCAGATGGATCACTTAGCGATGTCATATAAAGGTAAAGTACATAACGTAAACCAGCAGCGCACGCTCTTACACCATGTGCCAAATGCAACCATCCTTTTTCTGTTTTAATAGGAGGAGGCCCTTCTCCGTTTTTCAACTCAGTAATAGTGTGATACTTCCTTCTGTTGATAATTTTCTCTTCAATAATTTCTGCATTAGCTATGTCTTTTACTAGTGACCAGCCAATTCCCATTCCACCGCCGTCGATGAAGCCGCTTTGTGGACGAGTATATAATGCATATTTTCCATTTATAAACTCTGGATGCAATACTACGTTGCGTTGCTGATGTGCAGATTTAATATCAGAGAGCCTTTCCCAATGTTCCAAATCTTTGGTTCTAACAACCCCGGTAGAAGCTA
>JAAZCL010000314.1 GCA_012513315.1 Bacteroidales bacterium
GTAGTAGCTAAGTAAGTGTCTGAGTGTTTTTTGTAAAATGGTATAACATTAGCTATATTTCTTACTACAAAAAGTTCACCCGGAAAAGTTTGAGTTATCAAGCTTGGTACTACCCGCGAATCTGAGCAGCCAATAAACAACGTGTGCGGATTTTGGTTTTGTCCAAGATCTTTAAAAAACTGTTGGCGGGGTATAAATTCATTAGTCTGAAACTTTTTAATCCCTTCATATAAGCGTTTATAGTATAATGAATCTCTTTTTTTCTTATCATGTAACTCCATGTGTCAAGTACTTTATTTTTTAGTTTCCATGTAATAACACTTAAAACACATTTTCGTTTAAAGATTCACAGTTTCAAAGTCAGAATGTATAAAGATCCTCAAAGGATCTAGTTTCAAAAGATTATTGAAGTAAGCCTCAAATACTTAGTATTTAGTTCAAATCCCTCAAACTCAATTGAATTCTTTTTCTTTCAAGATCAACCGATATCACTTTTACCTTAACGTGTTGATGTAACGAAACAACCTCCGCTGGGTTTGATATAAACCTGTCGGCCATCTCAGAGATGTGAATTAATCCATTTTCTTTAATCCCAAAATCAACAAAACAGCCAAAATTTGTAATATTAGTTACTATACCATTCACAATAATACCTTCTTTTACATCATTAATGGTTCTAATGCTCGAGTCAAATTCAAGAACCTGCACTTTAGAGCGCGGGTCTCTACCTGGTTTCTCCAATTCCTGCAAAATATCTGTAAGCGTTTCTGTGCCAACCCTATCAGATTTATAACGCTTAATATCTATGTTCTCTATTAACTCTTTATTGCCTATTAGTTCATTTACAGAACTGTTCAGATCTTTAGCCATTTTCTCAACAACATTATAACTTTCTGGGTGAACCGCAGAATTGTCAAGCGGGTTATCTGCCGTAGGTATTCTTAGAAAACCTGCCGCCTGTTCAAATGCTTTTGCACCTAAGCGAGGCACTTTCATAAGCTCCTTTCTACTTTCAAAAGCTCCATTTTCACTCCTGTAGTCAACAATCTTTTGAGCCAATGACTCACCCAATCCCGAAACATACGTAAGCAACTGTTTACTTGCAGTGTTTACATTTACTCCCACAAGGTTTACGCAACTTTCAACTGTCTGATCTAACGAGCGTTTTAATTTAGTCTGATCAACGTCATGCTGATATTGGCCCACTCCAATAGATTTTGCATCAATCTTTACCAGCTCTGCAAGTGGATCGCTCAAGCGTCTGCCAATTGATACGGCACCTCTAACAGTTACATCATATTCAGGGAACTCCTCTCTGGCAATTTTCGATGCAGAATATACCGAAGCCCCACTTTCGCTAACAACAAATACTTTAACCTCCTTATCATATCTAATGTTTGTGATAAAGCGCTCAGTCTCCCTGCTAGCCGTACCGTTTCCAATTGCAATAGCATCTATTTTGTAGGTCGATATTAACATTGAAACCTTACTAGCTGCTTTCGAGAATTCATTTTGAGGCGGATGCGGGTATATTGTTTCGTTGTGCAGCAAATTACCCTGTTCGTCCAAGCAAACAAGCTTGCATCCGCTTCGATATCCTGGGTCTACACCTAAAATTCTTTGCTGACCAAGTGGAGGTGCAAGAAGCAACTGTCTTAAATTGACAGTAAACACTTTAATAGCAGATTCGTCCGCTTTCTCTTTCGAGATATTGGCAAACTCAGTCTCAATAGAAGGTTTTAACAAGCGCTTATATCCATCTACCACAGCATCCTCCACGTGGTCTGCTGCTTCAGTATCGTTTTTAGCATACATTGGCACCAACTGCTCTAGGCTTCTTTCGTCATCAACCGAAATAGAAACTCGCAAAAATCCTTCCCCTTCAGCTCTTCTAATAGCAAGTAGGCGGTGCGAAGGACATTTAGCCAGCGCCGAAGAGAAGTCGAAATAATCTTTATATTTCTCAGCCTCTTCTTCCTTCCCTTTCACAACTTTGGAAGTTATTACAGCCTCACGAGAAAATATATTACGTACCTTATTTCTAGCTTCCGAATCCTCATTAACTAACTCTGCAATAATGTCTCGTGCACCTTTTAATGCTTCATCAGTATTAGCAACATCGCCCTTTACAAATTCGGTAGCTTTTGTTTCTGCCGACCCACTTTTCTGATCCATTAACCACTTAGCCAAATCTTCTAAGCCCTTCTTCCTCGCAATCTCAGCCCGTGTCTGTCTCTTTGGCTTGAATGGCAAATAAATATCTTCCAGTTGAGTAGAATCCCAGCAATCAATAATCCTGTTTTCTAGCTCAGTAGTCAGCTTCTCTTGTTCCGATATTGATTTTATAATAAATTCTTTCCTTTTCTCTAGTTCTATGTATTTATCATTAAGCTCTTTGATGTTAGAAATTTCCACCTCGTCAAGTCCACCCGTATCTTCCTTCCTGTAGCGACTAATAAAAGGTATTGTCGCTCCCTCGTTTAAAAGTTTTATAGTACTATCAACGTTTTTGTTTGATAAGTTAAGCGATTTAGAAATTAATGAAGTTATTACCGACATCTTTTTATTGAATTTACACATGATTTGAACAGATACAAAAATACAAGAAATTTCTCTATCTTTGTTTGATATGACAATTGTAAATTCTTCAGCCCCGAAGGAATAGTATTATGGCAAAACTTAAATCAGCTTATTTTTGTAGTAATTGTGGTTATGAATCACCAAAATGGATGGGAAGATGCCTTGCATGCGGTGAGTGGTCAACCTTTGTAGAAGAGTTGGTACGTAAAGATGCTGCATCAAAAAAAGAAGACACTCGCTCATTTACCGATATAAAGAGCAAACCCCTTCCTCTTAAAGATATTAATGCCGGAGAAGAGCAGCGAATAGATATGGTCAACGAAGAGCTTAACCGTGTTCTGGGTGGAGGACTAGTACCGGCTTCAGTTGTATTACTCGGTGGAGAGCCTGGTATTGGTAAATCTACCCTAGTTTTACAAACCATACTTAAGCTCAAAGATATAAATACACTTTATGTTTCGGGAGAAGAGAGTGCTCGGCAACTCAAATTAAGAGCCGATCGCATAGGTATAGAAAATGACAACTGCCTGCTTTTATGCGAAACCAACATCGATGAAATCTTCAAGAGCGTTAAGGAAGTATCTCCACAACTTCTAATTGTAGATTCAATACAAACAGTATATAGTGAGGCCTTAGAGTCATCACCAGGCACAATATCACAAGTTAGAGAGTGTGCATCATCACTACTTAAATATGCAAAGCAGAGTGGAACGCCAGTACTTCTTATAGGTCATATCACTAAAGATGGAAGTATTGCAGGCCCCAAAATTCTTGAGCATATAGTAGATGCAGTTATACAGTTTGAAGGCGATCAGCACTATATGTATCGCATCTTAAGAAGTATAAAGAATCGATATGGTAGTACAGCCGAGATTGGAATTTATGAAATGAATCAATCGGGATTAAGAGAAGTAAGCAACCCGTCTGAATTACTACTCACTCGCAATCGTGAGGGACTAAGTGGGATAGGCATCTCAGCAGCAATAGAAGGTATTCGTCCTTTTCTTATCGAAACACAGTCGCTTGTCAGCTCTGCCGCCTACGGAACCCCACAGCGCTCCACAACCGGGTTTGATGTTAGAAGAATGAATATGCTGCTTGCTGTTCTTGAAAAGAGGGCTGGTTTTAAGTTGGCACAAAAAGATGTATTCCTTAATATTGCCGGAGGTCTCAAAGTTAACGATCCCGGAATGGACCTTTCAGTGATAAGTGCCGTTCTGTCATCAAGTTTAGATATTGCAATAGATAATGATACCTGCCTTTGTGGCGAGGTCGGATTGTCGGGCGAAATACGCCCTGTTAACCGCATAGAGCAGAGGATACAAGAAGCCGAAAAACTAGGGTTTTCCAGAATTCTCATACCTGCAAATAATCTTAAAGGTTTTAATAAAAAAGTATCTATTGAGATAAAGCAAGTATCAAAAGTAAGTGATGCATTTCGTATGCTTTTCTCTTAAAAGAATCCTTTCATATAAAATTATAAACCCAAAAAGTGGTTGAATATTTTTTTTCCTAAAAAAAATATATTAAATTTGCACTCTTATCACACGACATGGTACCTTGGCCGAGTGGTTAGGCGTCGGTCTGCAAAACCGGTCACGGCGGTTCAAATCCGCCAGGTACCTCACTCTTTCTTAAAAGCTTCAGTTACTTTACTGAAGCTTTTTTTAAATGCCTCTGTAACCGAATCAAAAAAATCTCCCGCACTTTCTTTTATTACATCCCATTTTGAATCCGAAATGCCTTCATACTGTTCCAATTTTGCGGCTAAATTATCTCTTATACCTTTTAAATTATTCAATTGTTCATAATAACCCTCTCTTGCATCATCAGCTATTTCATCAGCTTTCTGTTCCAAATTTTGAATAAACTCTTTAAGCTCATCCAGCAGATCATGTGTTTTTTGTTTAAAATCGTCCTTCTTCATATTGTTTAAAATTAGAGATTTATAGTTTCTGTACTGATTCAGTATCTATAAATAAACACTCTTTTGTTGTAGTTAGTTCAATTCTACAAATAATTCATAGAATAGATATTTGTCACTTATATGGTTAAATAAAATTAATTTCACATTTTATCAGTATCAATATGAAATAAACCGGCTAAAAAATGTATAATGAACAACAATGTGATATTAAAACCATGTAAATAGTGTATATTTGCAGGTTTAATAATTGACAATACATATGTTGAATATAGTTATCTTTGGTGCACCTGGATCAGGAAAAGGTACGCAAAGCGAGAAATTGAGCCAAAAATACGGACTGGAGCATGTCTCAACTGGAGAAATGCTTCGTGCAGAAATAGAGGCGGGTACTGAATTCGGACGTTTAGCAGACTCTTACATTTCAAAAGGTAATTTGATTCCCGATGAAGTGATGATAGGCAAACTAAACGAATTAATGGAGAAAAGAAATGGTGTAAAAGGTTTTATCTTCGATGGTTTTCCAAGAACAATTGCGCAGGGTGAAGCTCTTAACACAATGATGGACAATCATGATGAGAAAGTTACTATCGTAATTAGTCTCGAAGTAGAGGAAGAGGAACTAATAAACCGTATTCTCAAACGAGGTGAAGTTTCCGGAAGGTCCGATGATAACAGAGAAACTGTTGAATTGAGATTAAAGGTATACCATAAAAAGACCGAACCGCTTAAGAATTTCTATAAAGAGCAAGGCAAGCTAGACGAGGTGATAGGGCAAGGTAGTGTAGATGAAGTCTTTGAAACTATTACAACCATCATAGACAAGTTAATAATTTGAAAATTTATTATGGCGGAAACAAATTTTGTAGATTACGTAAGAATATATTGCCGTTCCGGTAAGGGGGGGCGAGGGTCTGCACATTTCCGCAGAGAAAAGTATGTACCTAAAGGAGGTCCCGATGGAGGTGACGGAGGTGATGGAGGAAGTGTTATACTAAGAGGCAATCGCAACTATTGGACTTTGCTCCACTTACGTTATCAACGTCACATCTTAGCTGACCACGGAGAGGGAGGTACAGGCGGACAGTCTTTTGGTAAAAAAGGAGAATCAAAAATAATTGAAGTACCTTGTGGTACTGTTGTCTATGATGCAGATACCGGTGAGTATCTATGCGATATTACCGAAGATGGAGAAGAGGTAGTATTGCTCAAAGGTGGTAGGGGAGGACGTGGTAATGTTCATTTTAAATCCTCCACAAACCAAACTCCTCGATATGCACAACCGGGTGAACCTTTTGAAGAGAAATGGATAGTACTTGAGTTGAAACTACTTGCCGATGTTGGATTAGTTGGCTTTCCAAATGCTGGTAAATCTACTCTTCTTTCTGTTGTTTCGGCAGCAAAGCCTAAAATTGCCGACTATCCTTTCACCACACTCGTCCCAAATCTTGGTATAGTAAGCTACCGCGATGGAAAATCGTTTGTAATGGCAGATATACCTGGAATTATTGAAGGTGCAAGCGAAGGCAGAGGATTAGGCCTGAGATTTCTTCGTCATATAGAAAGAAACTCATTACTTTTATTTATAATTCCTGCCGATAGCGATGATATAAGAAAAGAATATAATATCCTCTTGAATGAATTAAGAGAGTATAATCCAGAGCTGATTGATAAAACTCATTTGTTGGGAATTTCAAAATCTGATATGCTCGACGCAGAGCTAACAAATGCAATTACTAAAGAGCTACCCAATGTTAATTATGTTTTTTTCTCTGCTATTACGGGAGAGGGATTGCCATTACTAAAGGATATGATATGGAGAGAGCTCACAGCAGAAGATATTACTCCTAAAATGGTTGCACGTGAAGGGATGACACATAGAAATCTCGATGTATCTTCACTCAAATTTGAACCAGAAGAAGATTTGCAGGCAATTGACGAAGATACGCAGGCAACCGACGAAGATGAATATGATGAAACATCACCCTCAATATAACAACTTACTGCAATTTAATCAGTTAAGGCA
>JAAZCL010000315.1 GCA_012513315.1 Bacteroidales bacterium
TATTTTGAGAATATGACGTCTGTTTCTGTTTCTCCAAACAGTGATAAGTTGTTACTATTTATTGGTTATGACTGGGGTTTTAAAAGAGACAACAAGGTATACCTATATATCAACAAGAACGATTTATCGGGAGTTCCAATAGAGATAGATACTCCTAAAGCGAATGGGAGATATAAGAGAATTAATCTGATTAGCGACAATCTTATTTTTATCGAGAGCTCGCTTGATGGGGATGGAGTTAATACTAATCTTATCCTTGTTAGTGCAAAAAGTGGTGAGGTTGTAGAGAGTATAGCAACTAGTATATATAATAATATCGACTTATCGTACGACGGTAAGAGGCTTGCTGTAACCGACAGGGCGGGGTTTAAGGTTCATCTATATGATATAACCGATCGGGGCTTTAAGTTATTTAAGTCAATACCGATTGATCCCTTTTATAATCCCGAAGATCTGTTGTTTTGTAAAATTAATCCTCAAAACCGAGATCAGATAGTCTTTTGGTCTACAACTGCAAGAAAGATATTGGTGTTGAATACAGCAACAGAAAGATTAGAATATATTGATGGAAGCTTTGAAGGGATAGATCCGTTTACTGGTAGAATATTCAGTTTTGATGCTGACTGGAATAACAATAAGCTCATGAATGTTTATAATGATGCAGATATTAATATGCCTGCATTTAGCTTCAGAGCACATACATATGGTTTAAATGCAATAAATGATTTCGTTATGATGTACCAGAGTGGTGCTAATATCTCAAAATATTTTAAATAATGAAAAGACTGTTTTTGGTTGTTTCCTTTTGTGTTACTATATTTAGTGTTAATGCGCAATTCAGATTCGATTATCATGCTTCTTATGCTACATATAATATGAAGGATATGAAAGGTCTTATGAATTCAATTAAAACAAGTGAGCCTTTTAAGAGTCTTGGATTAGAAATGGTAGAGGATTTTCCTGCTTATATTGGCCACTCTGTTAATATTGGGTATAGAGTAAATAGTCATGAATTTGGAATTAAAAGTGGATTCTACACTACAGGTGGAAAATTGTCGGTTGGTGATTATTCGGGAAAAATAAACGCTACAATAATTACGAATGGATATAGAGAAGGAGTTTATTATAAGAATTATTTTTATACTTCAGCTATGAAGGATGTTGACAAAGGGTTGAAGGATAGATTCTCTTTGTGGGGGGAAATCTCGCCAGCATTAATTATATCTACATTAAAAATGAAAACAGTTGTTTCGGATGTCGATTTTAATGAGGTTGTAGAAGAACCTGAGTATAATGAGAGTGCTTATGCTATGCTCATTCAGATTGGAGGTAAATATTATGTGACAAAGAATATCAGTTTTGATGTAGCAGTCGGGTATGACTTGTCATTTGGTGGTAATTACGAAAACCTTATTGGTTCGCCCCGACCTGATTGGAGCGGATTTAGACTAAGTGGGGGTGTAGGTCTATCTTTTTAATAGATGTGCTCTATCGCATTATTGCAAAATCTATCAAAAACATGTTGTATAACATATAAATTGTTGTATCTTTGTATCGATTTAAAAAGCAAGCGTGTTGTTTTGAATCATATTAGGTTATCAAAAATATACTGAATTAGGTTCTTAATGAACGGTTGTTGATAAATCATAAGTTTAATTTTAAAGAAAGGAAATATTATGACAATCAAAAGCCTATCAAAAGATGAAATTTTGGGTCAGATTAA
>JAAZCL010000316.1 GCA_012513315.1 Bacteroidales bacterium
GAACTAAAATCGCTTATTGCTTTTGATGAGGGTGATTATAAGTATAGTGTTGCCGATTATTTTGCAAGACCAAAGGCTTCTTCATTTCAACTTTCTCCAAATGGTAAGTATATGTCGTATATGGAGAAGGATGGCTTAAAAAACCATGTTTACATTAAAGATCTTGCTACAGAGGAGGTTGTGCGTGTAATAGAGGAGAAGGAAGAGCCAATAAAAGGTTATGGTTGGGTTAATGATAACCGTCTGTTTTATGTTATGGATAATGGTGGTAATGAAAATTATCATATCTACGCCGCTGATATTGATGGAGCTAATGTTCTGAATCTAACTCCTTTTGATGGTGTTAGGGCATCAATCTTATCATTATTAAAAGATCAGAAGGATTATATTATTATTTCAATGAACAGAGATAATCCTCAGGTGTTTGAGCCGTTTAAACTTAATGTGGTAACTGGCGATCTTGAGAAGTTGTACGAAAACAATGATCCCACAAATCCAATTCAAGGTTATGATTTCGACAAGGATGGCAATTTACGAGGTTATACAAGATTGGTAAATGGTATTGAAATGGAGTTTTATTATAAAAACAATGATACCAATGAGTTTGAGCTAAAGAAAAAGATGAATTGGGATGATAGTTTCGGAGTTATAGCGTTTAATTATAATACTCCCGATCCTGACGATGCATATGTAGTAACCAACTTAGATGGTGATAAAATAAGAATTGTTCTTTATGATTTGAAAAACGACAAAGAGATAAAAGAGTTATTTAATAATCCCAATTACGATGTGTCGGGTATGGGCTTATCGCGTAAACGTAATTATGAAATTGATTATTTTAGTTACGAAGGTGAGAAATCTGAAATAATTCCTGTAAGCGATCTTTATAAAGAGATTGACAACGGTGTTAAAACCAATTTCCCTGGTAAGATTTATGGAATTGTAGATTTTGATGATGATGAGAATAAATTTCTTATTATTATTCAGAGCGATAAGTTGTATGGCACATATTATGAGTATGATACTAAATCGAAGGAGTTTACACTTCTATACGATTTAATGCCACAGCTTAAAGAAGAAGATATGGCAGAGATGAGGCCTATAAGTTTTAAAAGTCGCGATGGCTTAACAATTCATGGCTATATCACACTTCCTAAAGCAGCTTTAAATGGAGAGAAGGTTCCAATGGTAGTGAATCCGCATGGTGGACCACAAGGAATTCGTGATTCTTGGGGCTTTAATCCCGAAACTCAGCTTTTTGCCAGTAGAGGTTATGCAACATTACAAGTGAATTTCAGAATCTCGGGAGGTTATGGTAAAGAGTTTTTGCGTGCAGGATTCAAACAAATTGGGCGTAAGGTTATGGATGATGTTGAGGATGGTGTGCATTACGCAATTTCTCAAGGCTGGGTTGATAAGGATAAGATAGCCATTTATGGTGGTAGCCACGGTGGGTATGCAACGTTAATGGGACTGGTTAACACTCCCGATTTATACACTTGTGGTGTTAATTACGTGGGTGTTTCTAATATTGAAACATTTTTCTCTTCATTTCCTGAGTACTGGAAACCGCTTACCGAAATGGTAAAAGAGATATGGTATGATCTTGATGACCCCGAAGAAAATTTAATTGCTAAGGAGGTGTCGCCAGTAAACAGAACCGACAGGATAATTAAACCTGTGTATGTGGTGCAGGGAGCAAATGACCCCAGGGTAAATATTAATGAGTCTGATCAGATAGTTACAGCCCTGCGTGCCAAAGGAATGGATATACCTTATATGGTGAAATATAATGAAGGGCATGGCTTCTATCGTGAAGAGAACCGCATGGATTTTTATAGTACGATGCTAGGATTCTTAGCAAAGTATCTTAAATAACGAGCACATAGAATAAAGATCACCTCAAATAAAGGGAGATTTAAGAGAATAGATTAAAAGGTTCCGGAGCAAGAGTTACATACGTTTAGGAACATCTATACCGAACAGCGACATGCCTTTACTAATGGTAAGTGCTACATTTTTTGAGAGCAGCAACCTGAAGTTACGTATGTCGCTGTTCTCTTCTTTAAGAATAGTGTGATCGTGATAGAATTGATTATACTCTTTTGCTAGGTCGTATATATAATTGGCTATTAATGATACGTTATACTCTTCTCCCGATTGTTTAACAACTGACTTAAATTCTGCGAGTAGCTGAATTAAACCTTCTTCTTTTTCTGATAAGTTTATTGAAGTATCAACTGTTTCGGGGATAACGATTTTTTGTTCTTCAGCTTTTCTGAGTACCGACTGGATACGTGCGTGTGTGTATTGAATAAAAGGACCTGTATTGCCATTAAAGTCGATTGATTCTTTTGGGTTGAAGGTCATGTTTTTCTTAGGGTCTACTTTCAATATAAAATATTTAAGTGCTCCTAATCCAATCATGCGACTTATTTCTTCTACTTCATTAGGGGTGGCATTATCAAGCTTACCCAGTTCTTGAGACATTTCTTTTGCAGTCTCAATCATCTCGGCCATTAGGTCGTCGGCATCTACAACTGTGCCCTCGCGCGACTTCATTTTGCCTTCTGGTAGCTCCACCATTCCGTATGAGAAGTGAACCAACCCTTTGCCGAACTCAAAGCCTAGCATGTCGAGAATTATTGATAGTACCTGGAAATGGTAGTTCTGCTCATTTCCAACAACATATATCATTTTGTTAATTTGGTAGTCATCAAAACGAAGTTTGGCTGTACCGATATCTTGGGTCATATAAACCGATGTTCCGTCGGATCTCAATAATAATTTATGGTCTAAGCCATGTGAGGTTAGGTCTACCCAAATAGAACCATCGGGTTTTTGGTAAAAGACACCTTCTTTTAGTCCACGAAGCACCTCTTCTTTTCCGGCTAGGTAAGTTTCTGATTCATAGTAAATCTTGTCAAATGAAACTCCCATTTCATTGTATGTATCGTCAAAACCAGCATACACCCAGTTGTTCATCATCTTCCAAAGGTTCACTGTTTCGGCGTCGTTGTCTTCCCACTTACGAAGCATCTCGCGCACTTCGGCCATCAGTTCCGATTTCTCTTCTGCTTCTTCTTTTGTTAAGCCTTTGCTTTGTAGCTCTGCAAGTTCTTTTTTATAATTCTGATCAAACAGTACGTAAAAATCGCCTGTTAAATGATCTCCTTTTTTACCTGTAGATTCAGGTGTCTCATCGTTGCCCCATTTTTTCCATGCCAACATCGATTTGCAGATATGTATACCACGGTCGTTTACTATATTGGTTTTAATCACTTTATTGCCATTTGCTTTTAGCACTTCGCTAAGTGCATGTCCTAGTAGGTTGTTGCGAACGTGACCTAAATGCAGGGGTTTATTTGTGTTTGGAGAGGAGTATTCAACCATAAATAATGGTGCATCTTCTTCTACTGATGTAAAGCCATAATTGGTGTTGCTATCTATAGTTTGAAATAGCTTAAGCCA
>JAAZCL010000317.1 GCA_012513315.1 Bacteroidales bacterium
GAGCCAGGCATATCGAATCCTATTTAAAGAGTAACCCTAGCAAACGCTTTCTCATTAACCTAAAAAGAAAGATTACCTCAAATAGAAGACAGATAAAAGTTACCGAACCTAACACTATATCAGAGGTATTAGAAAAAAGGGGTATCCTTAAAACAAAAAGAAAGAAATAGCTACAAATTACTTCCTGAATTTATATCATACAGTGTCAATTTACCAAATTAATTGATACTATACTTTTATTGTAACTAATTGACAATAGTGGTATTAAACCTTTAAAATGCAAACGATTGCACTATCGTTCCAAGTTAATTACCTCATTTTGTGTACACCCAAATTTAAGAAAAACTAACTTTGTCAAATAGAGTTATAGTTTTAAGTTAATCAGCTCTATGTAATTGAGAATAAAATACTAAATTAAACAGATAATCTAATAATGTTAACAACATGTATGTAAATTTCAACAAAAGAACGAAAGCTTTTTTGATAACAATTTTATCAGGATTGCTAATGGTTTTATCGGTAAGTGCTCAAACAGGCACTACGATAAATGTGAGAGGTACCATTACGGATATTGCCGGCGAACCAATTATCGGCGCCAATATTCTTATTCAGGGCACCTCATCCGGAACAATTACCGATTATGATGGCAATTACTTACTACAAGCACCTGCAGATGGTGTTTTAGAAGTAAGCTATATCGGGTATAATCCTCAATCAGTTTCTATTAACAACAGAACAACTATTAATATCATTCTGGAAGAAGACAGAGAATTATTAGATGAGTTGGTAGTAATTGGATATGGAACAGTTAGAAAAGATGATGCAACAGGCTCTGTAGTTGCAGTTGACGCTTCCTCTCTTAACAAGGGTCTTGCTACTAACCCATCCGACATGTTAGCCGGAAAGGTTGCAGGTCTAAGTATTATATCTTCCGGTGGAGCACCTGGTGCAGGCTCTACAATTCGTATTAGAGGAGGATCTTCAATGTCTGCAAGCAACGATCCTCTTATAGTAATTGACGGGGTACCTGTAGACAATACAAGTGGAGTAAGCGGTATGGCAGATCCTCTAAGTAGTATCAACTCAAATGATATTGAGACTTTTACAGTACTTAAAGATGCTTCTGCAACTGCAATTTATGGTTCACGTGCTTCAAATGGTGTTATTCTTATAACAACAAAGAAAGGACATTCAGGAAAAGTGAGACTATCATATAATGGTAATGTTTCTGTAAGTACAAAAACAGGTGCAGTTGATGTAATGGATGCACCCACATTCAGAAATTATGTAAACAATTCATTCGGAGAAGATAGTCCCCAATCAAATGCATTAGGTGACACAGAAACTAATTGGCAAGACCAGATTTTTAGAACAGCCGTTAGCACAGACCACAACCTTAGCGTTTCTGGTTCAGCAGGCGATGCTCTTCCATATCGCGCTTCAGTTGGTTATACAGGAGAAAACGGAATCTTAAAGACATCAAATCTTGAAAGATTTACTGGTAGTATAAACCTTTCACCTACTTTCTTCGACGATGATTTAAGAGTACAGGTAAATGCAAGAGGAATGTATATAACAAACCGCTTTGCAGATCAGGGAGCTATAAACTCTGCAACTCAGTTCGACCCAACTATGCCTATCTATTCACAAACAGAAAGTCAATATGGTAACGGATATCATATGTCGCTTAAACCCGACGGAACTCCTATAGATATAGCCTTGGCTAACCCATTGGCTATCCTAGAGCAGAAACACGACAACTCTAAAGTGCTCAGAAGTATAGGTAATTTACAAATGGATTATAGAATGCCATTCCTCCCTGAACTTAGAGCAAATCTTAACCTTGGATATGACATTTCAAAAAGTGAGGGCGATGTTATTATAGAAGATAATTCTCCAATGTCATACACTTGGGGTAATTACAAATCTGGCTGGGGAGATAATAGAAACTACTCTCAGTTTAAAAGCAATACACTTTTCGACTTCTACCTAAACTATGCCAACGAGGTTGATATGCACCGTTTTGATGTTATGGGAGGTTACTCATGGCAAAGATTCTACAACGAAAGCGAAGATATCTATCCTTATTCAGCAGCTATGGCTTCAGAAACAGGAGAAGAGTTTTACAGAGAATCAAACGATTATTCTACCGAGAGTTATGTAATTTCATTCTTTGGTCGTTTAAATTACACACTTTTGAATAGATACTTATTCACATTAACTGTAAGAAACGACGGATCTTCTAGATTTAGTCCTGACAACAAATGGGGGTTATTCCCCTCTGCAGCTTTTGCGTGGAAAATTAACGAAGAGGAGTTTATGCAAGATCAGAATCTCTTTTCAGATCTTAAACTTCGCTTAGGTTATGGTGTAACAGGACAGCAAAACCTTGGTAGTGGCGACTATCCATGGATGGGAAGATACAGCTACAGTCAGGCAGGTGCAAACTACTATTTTGGAGATCAAAAAGTATCTTTAATAAGACCGGTTGCTTACGACGAAAACCTGAAATGGGAAGAAACAGCAACTGTTAATGCTGGTTTAGATTTTGGTTTCCTAAACAACCGTATTAGCGGTACTTTTGATGTTTACAGTCGCACAACATCAGATCTTCTAAACACTGTTGGTATTGCTGCAGGTACTAACTTCAGCAATCAGCTTCTTACAAACGTAGGTGAACTAACAAACAAGGGTGTTGAGTTTTCAATTACAGGCAGACCCATTGTTAGTAAAGATTTGAACTGGAATTTAAGTTACAACATTACTTATAATAAAAACGAAATCACTAAGCTTACAATTACAGACGATCCAAACTATGTAGGTGTAATTTTTGGTGGTATCGACGGTGGTACTGGTAACAATATTGCAATTCACAGAGTAGGATACCCTGCAGGCTCTTTTTATGTATACGAACAGGTATATAATGAAGAAGGAAGACCACTTGAAGGTGTGTATATAGATCAGAATGCCGATGGCGCAATTAATGAGAGGGATTTAATTCCTTATAAAAATGCGGCTCCTGATGTATACATGGGACTTTCTTCACAGCTTTCTTATAAGAACTGGGATTTCAACTTTTCACTACGTGCAAACTTGGGTAATTATGCTTATAATAATATCCAATCTAATCGTCAATCAAGAAATACTACATTCGACCCTTCGGGATGGTTAAAAAACAGAGTAAATAGTGCATTAGATACTCAATTTGAAGCTGTACAGTATCAATCGAGTCATTACATTCAAAATGCATCATTCCTGAAAATGGATAATATTTCTTTAGGATACAATTTTGAAGAAATACTAAATCAGAATCAATCTGGTAGAGTTTATCTGACAGTTCAAAATCCATTTGTTTTATCCAAATATGCAGGTCTTGATCCTGAGTTTACAAACAACGGAATCGACAACAACATCTACCCTCACCCCCGTGTATTTATTCTGGGTGTTAGTTTAAATTTTTAATTCTTTCTTATTATGAAGACAACAAAATATAAAATCATATACCTATTTGTAATCGGATTAATGATTACAGGCCTATCCTCTTGTCTCGACGACCTGAACACTATTCCTCTCGACGAAGATGAATTAGTATCGGATGTAGTCTTTGGCAGTGAAATAGGACCATATCAAGAATTATTGGCCAAAATTTATGCAGGCCTTGCAATCAGTGGAAACAGTGCAGGTGATGGTGACCCAGATGTGGCCGGCGTTGATGGTGGTAGCCAGGCATCCTTCCTAAGGGGACTATGGAACCTTCAACAATTACCTACTGACGAAGCACATTGCGCTTGGAATGATGTGGGTTTGCCCGATTTAAATTCTATTTCCTGGACATCAAGTAATGTTTTTATAAAAGGTTTTTATTATCGTTTGTATTATCAGATAAATCTAGCTAATGCACTTTTAAGGGAAACCACTGAAGAGCAATTAAACGCTAGAGGTGTAAGTGCAAGTGATCAGGCCCAAATAAACTATTTCAGAGCTGAGGCTCGCTTTCACAGGGCACTTTCATATTACTATCTTTTAGATATGTTCAGAAACGTACCTTTTGTAAATGAAGACAGTCCGGTAGGAAGCACTCTTCCTCCTCAGATTCAGGGTGCAGATCTATTTGATTATATCGAAAGCGAACTCCTTGCAATAGAAACCGAACTATTAGATCCATTTGTTGGATATAACCCAAATTACTACGGTCGCGTACATAAAGCTGCAAGCTGGGCATTACTATCTCGCTTGTATCTAAATGCCGAAACTTATACCGGAAATGCTAAATACACCGAAAGTATAACATATAGCAATAAGGTTCTTAACGAGAACTTTTCACTCGATCCCGTATATGCAAACATTTTCAAGTCAGACAACCATATATCACCAGAGATGATACTCCCAGTTCGTTATGAAGGAGCCGAAACTCAAACTTGGGGAGGAATGACATTCTTATTAAGTGCTATGGAGCCATCTGATATGCAAGAGGAAGTAAACGCTGTAGGTGCCTGGCAAGGTAACCGCGCCCGCTCTTCGATACTCCGCACATTTGAAAAAGAAAACTTGCATGAGAATGACAGTCGCTTTGATATGGTATATGTAGACAAAACTGCAAATATTGAAATCGAAGATCCTTCTCTGTTTACAGATAACGGAATACCTGTTGTAAAATACTATAACAGAAATAGCGATGGCTCATTACCAGCAAGCAACATTGCTTATACCGATTTTCCTCTTTTCAGATTAGGTGAGATTTATCTTAACTATGCCGAAGCAGTATTAAGAGGTGGTACAGGTGGCAACCAGGCTACAGCTCTTCAGCTAATTAACGAATTAAGAGAAAGAGCATACCACCAGTCACCATACAGTATAACAGCGGGCGAATTAAATCTCGATTTCATTCTTGATGAAAGAGGACGCGAGTTTTTCTTCGAAGGACAGCGCAGAAGCGATCTTATCCGCTTTAATAAATTCACTGGTTCATCATACATATGGCCCTGGAAGGGGAATGTAAAGGATGGCAGATCTGTTGCAGATCATTTTAGAGTGTATCCTATACCTGCAGATGACCTAGGTGCAAATAATAATCTGGTTCAAAACACAGGATATTGATTAACATCAAATTTAATTTGTA
This sequence comes from Bacteroidales bacterium, assembly GCA_012513315.1. Lineage (GTDB taxonomy): Bacteria > Bacteroidota > Bacteroidia > Bacteroidales > Dysgonomonadaceae > Proteiniphilum. The sequence goes on from JAAZCL010000317.1 coordinate 5,120, forward strand.
AAAAAGAAAAACAATGAAAAAGATATATAACATATTATTACTGCTGGTAACTCTTGGCATGTTGTGGTCATGCAAAGAGGATGATCAAGTGATTCTGCAACAACCAGAGA
>JAAZCL010000030.1 GCA_012513315.1 Bacteroidales bacterium
AATCTGAAGAGATGTTTATTAAAGAACTTGGTCTATAAGCCAACAGAGTCTCGATAGAAATCGAATGCTTCAAATATTAGTTCTTTTTCTGCTATCTGGTCAATCCTAACATTGCCTATTGCCGAAAGAAGTGTAAAGTTGATTTTATCACCTTGATTTTTCTTGTCATGCTTTGCAATTTCAAATAGCGTTTCGTAATCGTCGCAGCCAATATTAAACGCACCGTAATTTTGTTGAATAAATCGAATAGTCTTCTGAAGCTTGTCTTGGGGGAAATTACAGATTCTGAGAGATAAGTATAGCTCTACAATTATACCCCATGCTACTGCATAACCATGTGGAATTGGTCTTTGCTGTGCAATAGCAAAACTTTCAAACGCATGAGCGGTGGTGTGACCTAAGTTCAATGCCTTTCTAATATTCTTTTCAAAAGGATCTTGATCAACTATACCTCTTTTAATTCCTACTGAGCGGAATAATAATTCATTTAGCTGACTAAAATCTATATTATCGAGTGGGAATGTGAGCAATTTATCGAGGTCGGATGATGAGTGTATTAAAGCATGTTTAATCATTTCTGCATAACCCGAGAGTATTGCTTCGTGAGAGAGGGTATGGAAAAACTCTGTAGAAATTATAACCTGTTCAGATGGGTAAAAGGCACCTATTTCGTTTTTGAATCCTGCAAAATTAATCCCGGTTTTACCTCCAACAGCTGCATCAACAGCTCCAAGCAGTGTTGTAGGTATATTAATATATTTAATTCCTCTTTTAAATGTAGCAGCAGCAAAACCACCTAAATCGGTAACCATGCCACCACCCAGATTAATGAGCAGTGAATGACGTGTGGCACCATTATGAGTGAGCTCTTCCCATACCTTAGAGAGATTGTCGATTGTTTTATTGCTATCATCAGCTGGAATGGTTATAAGTTTTGCTTCGCTAATTGAGGGTGTGTTTTTTATAAATTGATAGCAATGTATGTGTGTGTTTTTATCTGTTAGTATAAAAATTTTGTCGTGACGAATACTCTTTATGGCTTTTTCAACATCTACACCTATGTTGTTACTCTTCATTATCTGTTGCATTATAATTTATTTAGCGGTTGTTTTTAATTAAGTGCTTTATATAGCTCTTCTTGGATTCTCTCTCTGATTTCGAGAGAGGAGAGACGGTTTGGCGATCTTGAAGGATTTACTCTGTTTGAGAGAAATATATAGATCATATTATTGTTTGGGTCGACCCAAAAACATGTGCCTGTATAGCCGGTATGACCATAAACTTCAATGGGGGTGCCGGGGCTAGTGGGGTTAGTACGGCTATTGCGTGGATCTGGTTTGTCAAAGCCTAAGCCACGGCGACTTATACTACTTTTGGTTGTAGTAAAGAGCTTAATGGTTTCTTCACTTAAATATCGTTCTCCTCCATACTCACCTCCGTTTAGCCACATTTGGTACAGTTTGGCAAGGTCGTTTGCATTTGAAAAGAGTCCTGCATTACCAGATATGCCTCCAAAAAGTGCTGCCCCTTCGTCATGTACATATCCAATGAGATGCTGTTTTCGAAAAAAAGGGTCATTCTCAGTTGGTGCAATAACTTCCTCTGGAATATATTTAAGAGGTAAATAGGTTGTGGTTTTAGCACCTAGTTTATTGAAATAATTAATTCTTACGTATGTGTCTAAATCTAAACCAGAAACATCTTCAATTACCTCTTTTAATAACATAAAATTGAGACAGCTATACCTGTATTTCCCTCTATTACTTAGTGGAGAGTTGATAATATCTTGAATTAATGCATCGTGCATTTTATCACTAGCATAAATATTGCGTGCAACAGGCTGATAAAACAGTTCACTTGGTTTAGATGAAATCATATTAGAATGAAATTTATAATCTGTCCTTCCCCAGGCGCCTGCATATCTTGCATTATACCTTTGTGAACGTTGGCCAAATAGTGATCCAGTATAACTGTTTTTGTCTATAGCAGTAGTATAATAAGGGATATAAGCAGTGATTCCTGACTCGTGCAGAAGGAGTGTGCGTATGCGGATGTTTTCTTTATCGCTGCCTATAGTTTCTTTTACATATTTGCCTATGTTGTCTTGTAGTGCAATCTTTTTCTCGTCGTATAGTTTCATTATTGCAGGTAGCGTGGCAGACGCTTTTGTAATAGATGCGAGGTCATATATGGTTTCTGGTGTCACATCGGGACTATTACCATAGTTTAAATTGCCAAACTCTCTTTCATATATGATTACTCCATCCTTAGCTACTAGTATTTGACAGCCCGGATAAGCTCTCTGACGTACTCCCTCTAAAGCGATATGCTCTATATTTTCTAATCTTACTGAGTTAATACCAACCTCTTCGGGTAATGAATAGCTTAAGCGGGTTTTGGTTGTGATAATGCCTGTACCCTCCTTAAAAGTACCAGAGGTTACCGGAAGTCTTCCATTAAACCCAATACCTCCAAATATCCCCTGAGCAGCACTCATTTGTGCATGTTCGCTATTATCGTATGCTACAATAAGCGAAGAAGCATTGAGGGCTGATGATTGAAAAACACTTAGCCTGTATGGAGAAGTGAAATTAACCAATATGGTTTTTTTTTCCTTAGCAATTTTTTGCAATGCTGATGAGTCTGCTATTCTATCTGTATGAATAGAAATTATTACTACATCAAAATCTTTTAATTGTGTTAGGTTTGTTATTTCAGATGTAGTCTTAATTTGAAAAGAAGATACATCGGAGTATTTTTTTAAATATGTCTGAAATTGATTAGAAGCTGGCGCTCCAACCGATACAGAAGCAATTTTAACCTTGTCTAGTTTTGTTAATGGAATAATATTATCAGTGTTTTTCACGAGTGTAACAGCACCGTCGTAAATCTTTCTTTTTGTCCATTCTGCAGAAGCTGTATTTACTTTGCTGTGTATTGTTGCCTTATTTATAGGCTTAAAATTGTGAACATTGAGAATGTATTTATAAGAAAGTATTTTTCTTACTTTTTCTTCAAGTAAAGAATTGGGAATAATGCCATTCTGTACTGCCTTCTTTACTGACTCAAATTCATTTTTCTGATTTATGACACCTAAAACGATATCATTGCCTGCTAATAAAGCCTTCACGCTCGCATCGGCTTGAGAAGATACTCCCTTCATTGCCATTCCATCTGTGAAGGATAATCCTGTGAAACCCATCGTCTCCTTAAGCAGTTTTGTAGTAACATGCGGGGAAAGCGATGAAGGCATTCCTTTTGTTTGTAAAATGGGTACATTTAGGTGTCCTGTCATTATTCCAGAAAGACCTGCATTTATATATTCTTTAAAGGGAAGTAGCTCCACTTGATCTAGTCTAGCTCTGTTGTGATTAATTGTAGGCAAGGTTAGATGAGAATCTTCAGATGTGTCGCCATGACCAGGAAAATGCTTAGCTACAGCCATTACGCCATTAGACTCGAGGCCTAGTGAATAGGCTATTCCTTTTTTTGCAACATTGCTTGCATTTTCACCAAAAGCGCGTGATCCGATAACTGGATTCTGAGGATTGCTATGTACGTCGAGTACTGGAGCGAAATTGACATGTATGCCCATTTCTTTACTCTGCCTAGCTATCTCTTCTCCATAAAGCCGAACTATTTTATCATAACTTATTGCACCAATAACTAGATTTCTGGGGTAGGAAGGGGCATCTTGCAAACGCATAGATAATCCCCATTCTCCATCGAGTGTAATCATAAGCGGAATCTTGGATATTCCCTGTGCATAGTTTGTGATGTCGGCCTGATTAGATAGTGTGCCTTTAGAGAAAAGTAATCCGCCAACCTTATAATTCTGTATGTAGCCTGCTATTCTTGTTTTCCAATTACTGTTTGATTCAACTATAGGTATAAAAAGCTGACCAACCTTGTCATCGATAGACATAGTGTTATACACTGAGTCTACCCATCGGTTCATCTTCTGTTTATCAGCCTGCTTGTATAAGTTAGTGGTTACTTGCGCTGAAGCAGTAACTATGAATATGCTTAAAATAGAATATAATAATAGAGTTTTTCTCATTATTTCACTTTTTCGAGTTTAACATCAATTCTTCCTACATAAACTCCCCTACCATTGGTTTGGAATACTAATACATCATTCTCATCAATATTTTTACGTATAGAAGGGGTTTTCATGAAAGTATGACTGTGTCCTCCAATAATCAAATCGATACCTGTTGTTGATTCAGCCAGATTAAGGTCGGGATTATAACCCAAATGCGAGATGCAGATAACCATATCGCATTTATGATCAACTTTTAGCATTTGAGCCATATCGTTTGCTGTTTTTATAGGATCGAGATATTTAACACCCTTGTAATTATTGGCTGCTATTAATCCTTTTGGTTGTATGTTTATTCCAATAACACCTATCTTAACTCCCCCTTTTTTAATAATAATATATGGCTTGATTAATCCGTTGAGTTTGGTCTCTGAGAAGTCGTAATTTGAAGAAACAATAGGAAATTTTGCTAAACGTGCAACTTCCTCCAGCACATCTAAGCCATAATCAAATTCATGATTCCCAAGAGTAACGGCATCATAACCCATATGGTTCATTGATTTAACTTCAATCTCACCTTTGAAAAGATTGAAGTAGGGTGTGCCTTGTAAAAAATCACCCGCATCGAACAGAAGTACATTTTTATTTTCTTTTCTTACTTGGTCTATATAAGTAGATCTACGTACAACTCCACCTTTGTCGGCAGAGTATTTATCGGTTTTGGGAAGAGGTTCTATTCTGCTGTGGGTATCATTTGTATGCAGTATAACTATCTCTTTTTGAGAAAATGAAGCTAGACTTAATGTGAGGAAAAGTGATATTATATATATTCTGAGTGTTGTTTTCATTGTATCGATTTTTTATTCTATTATGATAATTCTGCCATCAATAGCAGACTCAATCTCATTGCCCATTCGGGTTTGCTCTTTTACCCAGTCGATCATTATATCGCGAAGTGTGACACCTGTATTATTAATTGAAATGGCATTAAGAAACGCATTCATATTATCATTTCCTTCTGCAAGATAATCAAGTGTTACAATCTTATAAATCTTATCATTGTCTATGGGCTTATGATCTACAGTTACACTTTTTACTTGCCTATCTTTAACAACTAATTTTACATTTGATGAAATACCAGCCCCACCTATGCGGGCGTAAGCATCAAACATCTTTTTTAAATCACCTCCTTTAAGTTCGAGGAAGGTAATTGTGTTATCAAAAGAGTAGATCTCAAAAAGATTGCCTATGGTAATAGTCCCTTTTGGCATAGTAGCGCGATGTCCGTGAACGTTCATAACCCCTATATCAGCACCATTTGGTAAATGTTCATCACCATACTCTTTCATCACATCAGATGTGAGATTTGTTAGTAGACTTTCGGGACGCCTGTAATCCATTAGGCTTGCAGAAGTACCGATAGGGATATTCATTTCGCTATCTAACTGAGTTTTGTATGATAGTACCAACTTCTGGATTTCGGAGTTAGGCTTTGAGTCGAAAGTTGAATCGATTTCAACTATTTCTCCTTGCATATCTACAATGCGGTATTGTGGTTTGCATGAAAACAGAGATATCATTAATGCGATAACCCATATTAATCTTATATTCATGTGATTATAAATATTGTTGACGTACTATTATTTTATCTTTCAAAAATACACCTTTTTCTCTATAGTGACAAGGTGTGAAAAAAAATAATAGCAAAATAGCTGTTAAATAAAGTTTTATGGAGCAAATAAAAAAAATATTGCTATCTTTGCATCCGCTTTGCGTAATCTCTGTCGGTGAACTTCCGTTATATTGCGCTTTATTCTGGTTAAATATTAACATAAAGCATTTAAAAAGATGGACTTAATGAAAGTGGCGGAAGAAGCTTTTGCAGGTCAAAAGAAAGAATTCCCAAAATTTAAGAGTGGTGATACTATCACTGTAGCATATCGTATTGTTGAAGGAAGCAAAGAAAGAATTCAGCAGTATCGTGGTGTAGTTATTAAAATTGTAGGTGCTGGCGATAACAAAAGATTTACTGTAAGAAAAATGTCGGATAACATTGGAGTTGAGCGTATTTTTCCTATTAACTCTCCATTTATCGATAGTATTGTGGTTAACAGTGAAGGTAAAGTTAGAAGAACAAAACTTTATTATCTTCGTAGCAGACGTGGTAAAGCTGCACGTATTAAGAAAAAATTGTTTTAATATTAAGCAATTAAATGAAATAAATGCTCCGAATTACTCGGGGCTTTTTTTATGCCTTATATCGAGCGTATAATAATTAAAAATTGATGCTTAAATCTCTCTTTGAAACTATATATAGAATGCTTAATTTTGAGGATCTAAAATAGTTTACTGAAAAAAGTGTATGCTACATAAAACAGAAGGTATCGTTTTAAGTATATTAAGATATAGTGATCGTTATGCCATTACTCGTGTGTATACCGCAGATTTTGGTGCCACTTCTTATCTTCTGCCAATGACAAGCAGTAAAAAAGCAAAAATAAAGAATTCTTTGTTCTTCCCCTTTTCTCTACTAAAATTGGAGGTTGAACATTTGCCTAAGAGAGATATTCAAAAATTGAAGGAGGTGGAAAGACTAATTCCACTTTATGAGATTTGTACAGATATGTCAAAAATGTCTCTAACTTTCTTTTTATCTGAATTTCTATATAGGGTGCTTCGTGAATCTGATAACAATGAAGTTACTTTTCAGTATATTAAAAATTCTGTAGAGACACTTGAGGCGGCTAATAACAGTATAGCCAACTTTCATATTGCCTTTATGATAGGACTGACACGCTTTTTAGGAATTTATCCAAAC
>JAAZCL010000318.1 GCA_012513315.1 Bacteroidales bacterium
CAATATTGCCTGCTTCGCCAATTATTACAGGTGTGTGAGGTTTTATTATACCCGCCTTTTCTGCTGCAATCTTTGGAAGTGTATCACCCAGATACTTGATATGATCCAAACCTATGTTTGTGATTACACTTAAATCTGGGGAAATAATATTAGTACTATCAAGCCTTCCACCTAATCCTACCTCCACTATTGCAACATCTATCTTCTGCTCTGAAAACCATAGAAACGACATTTCCATTGTGAGCTCAAAAAATGAAGGCATAATTGGCTCAAACTTATCTTTATATTGCTTTACAAAATCTATAACAAATTGCTTATCAATCATCTCGCCATTAATACGAATGCGCTCTCTAAAATCTATTAGGTGAGGAGAAGTATACAATCCAACCCGATACCCCGATTCTTGCAATATGGCTGCTAAAAGATGAGAAGTGGATCCCTTACCGTTAGTACCACCAACATGAATTGTTTTGAAGTTGCGATGTGGGTGATTAAATATTTTATCCAGAGCGAGACTATTTTCAAGTCCCTCTTTATAAGCCACATGCCCAATTCTTTGATATTCGGGCATTTGATTATACAGATAATTAAGAGTTTCGTTGTAGTTCATTTATATTAATTTCTAATTAAACGGCAGTAAAATTGATTCACTTTGTTAGCATAATTCCTCTTTAATCGTTCTTCGAGATTTTTGAATACCCCATAAACATTTAAGTGGCTAAACAATAGTTGCACCACTTTTAATTTTAAGCAAATTACTAAACGAGGGTGAATTCACAATGTGAAACACCCTCGATAATATTGATTTCAATTTTAAATAATTGAATGCAGGAATTGTTGAACTCTAATTCTTAAGTGGTAAAACCGAGTATTGTTTAGAATAACGCATTTGTTGATTTACATAATTTTCGTTATACGAAACTGTTACATCAACAACCTTTCCGTTATCGTCGGTTACCAGCTTATAAACAGGGTTTACAAATCCTTTATAGGGAGCTATGTCAAGAGATTCATATCGTGATAATACTTCATTGTGAAGATCTTGATTCACCTTTACACCATATGTTTCTATTAATGCTTTACCAGCTTCAAAATCACCTTCCGATTTTATTCGTTGTACCTCCGAAAGAAGTTCACCTAATAGAGAGCGCAATTTCTCATAATCGTTTATAACTATGAAGGTCTTATCATCTCTTTTTTCGAAAACAACAACATTATCTTCTTTTCCTTTTTCAATTACCCAGTTAGAAATTGTTGCACGATTACGCATATGAGCTTGCTCAATATCTTTTCCAGGTTGTATGCGTGTGAGCTGAGTCATTGCACCATTCATTAAATACGAATAGTACTCAGCTTTGTATGCTTCATTATCGGGTAGTAAGCCAAGCTCAACCAGTTTTGGATCGGCAAGATAATATAGCGCAAACAGATCGGCACGTGTCTCTTCAAGAGGTGAAGCATATGCCTGTAGAACGTCTGTGCTTACTCCCGGTAGTAATTTACCAGAACCGTGACCAAGACATTCATGCAAGTCGGTGTGAAGATTATCGGTAAGAGTTCCATATTTTTTAGATAATTCTACTTCATCATTACTCCACATAAACTCTTCTTTAAAACCATTACCCTCTGATGCTTTATCGTATGCAAATGTTATATTGTCTATAGTAACGGATTTTGAACCATGATCGCGTCTTATCCAATCTGCATTGGGTAGATTTATACCAATTGGAGTAGCAGGGTAGGTGTCACCACCAAGAATGCCAACTGTAATAACTTTTGCCGATACACCTTTTACTTCTTCTTTTTTGAAG
>JAAZCL010000319.1 GCA_012513315.1 Bacteroidales bacterium
ATCTACGTCTGTTCCACTATTGCACCATTGGAGTATTGTAGATCCTGTTTCAGGAGAGATAATAAACTCTGGCTTCCCAATGAATAATCCAGTTCTGTCCTTGCTGATGGTAGCATAATGCTTGATATCTATATCAAACACAATGGTAAACTCATAATCCACACCATCCCTCATTACAGCCTTCAAGCCTACCTTTTGAGGCAGCATCTTTCCGTTCTTTTCAGTTATAATAAAATCTTGTTTTGTCCTCATGGTGCAAATCACATGAGAATCACTGTTTAAAATTTTCTGAATAAAGCTGTTTTGCCTGGGTGTTATCTTTCCCCAGTTCGTGAAACTATTACCCTGTAGTGATGAATGATACTCAAGCAGGTACTCCCAACAATGTGAGATGGAGTCCACGATAATAACCTCCATCCCTGCTTTTTCACATATTTCAATCGCTTGAATATACTTTTCAGGAGTGAATGGTGTTTCTAAAGCCAATACATTATAATTACCCAGATTGGCATATAGATCAGCACTACCATTCTCGGAATCAATGATGGCTATCTTATCCCAGCTTGTTATTCCACTTGCCAGCAATAAACTGGAATATGTCTTACCGCTTCCTGAACAGCCCTCAATTGCTAATTTTATTTTAGCCTTTTTTCTTTGTGATTGTCTTAAGTTCATAATCTTGAATTTTTTAGTTATTAGTATAGAAATAAAAAAAAGTAGAAGCCAGTGATGGACTTCTACTCAATAATCGCAAACGTGTATTTCTACAGCACTGCCAATGTTGTTGCACCTCCACCCTCACCTTTTTGGTGCAGCATATAAAACATGTCTCCTGTTGAAGCCACGCATACTTGTGAGATAACAGGTGTAGTAATTTCTCCTGTTTCAATCTTCTTCGAGCAGGCACCTGTTTCCACTCCGAATGTGAAAAAACACTTACCTGTTTTCTCGTTCCTTTTAATCTCAATAGTCTCTATCCCGTTGTTTTCTTTGAATTCAGGAACAGTCCACGTTTCTAAAAATGATAAATCTCTTACTACCATGATTGTATTTTTTAATGATTACTAAGGGGGGGATTATCCCAATTCCCATGTGATGGGGGGAGTGATGTATGGTTACTTCCCCTTCAAGCAAGAAGCCTTTATCAATTCAAGGCGGTGAAACAGTTATAGTATCTATAAGTGCTTAATAAAAAGAGAAGGTTTACTTATCAAATGATATGATTGCTTTTAAGTTTAGACAAGCAGACAATTCATGGTTCTAAAGCTTTACTGTTATCTCTGTGGTGCGTACTCACTTCTCTTAATATAAAGATAGAAAAGTGAGTGCATATTACTAAGTAAATCTAAACAATCCTGATATGGGGATATTTGCTTCAATAATACTAGCAGGTTCCCCGTGAAATCCATTCACATTATAGTCCAAAATTTCGTAGACGTTGCCCCGTGACCTATCTCTAATTCGATCACTTAAGGTACAGAACATTTTCATATAGGATATCGCTTTTTTGTTGCTTTCAACACTCATGAGTCCTAAACTACTAAAAATGGTATTCAAATTTTCCAAGATATCTCTTCCAGTTTTTCGGATGCCCAATGGGAATTTTTCTTTAAAAATTATCTTAAAAGGATGCCTTTCAGATAAAGCCCAAAACTTCACTGAATTATATAATGCATTGTATTGATTTGAAGTCATTCTTTGAGTGAGTTTTTCTGTAATAGAATCAAAATCAACAAAAATTTGGAGTTCTAGGAATCGGTCAATAAATTGTTTACCATTGGGAGATGGATGAGAATTAAACTTAAAGTCATTAGCTAAGCTGGCTCTCTCTTGAATTGAATTTCCATTTCTTAAATGCCCAATTATCCTCTCAGTCTCGTTTTCTTCTACTCTCATTATATGTTCATTAATGTTTTCTTGATTTTGGGGTGAAATTCTTCCTGCTTCTTCCTGTATATCTTCCCACGTAATGATATGCCCACGAGAACTTAAGATTTCACGCAAAGCATGCTTTGTTAAGTACAAATAGGTGAGAGTGTTATGTTGTATAAGTATGTTGTCTATGTTTAGATATGCTACTTGAACTTCACCATTGATGTTGCTCCTCAATAGCTTAACTGGTTTTAGATCATTGTACTTGTATATTGAGTTGTGTATAATATCATCTATGTTGGTATTTCTTAGCCACGGTCTTAAGTTTGAAAATATTTCTTCTAATTTGGGTATGGTGTTGATATGATTAATTAATGTGGAGGCATCTCGCAAAATCTTTATCTTGATATCCTCCTGAGAAAGCGAATTAGATGATGGGTATGTATCTGGTTCAATTTCTCTTGATTTATAGACTATGGTCTCACTATAAACTCCGTCTTGGATTCGACATCTGCCTACAATTTGTTCCAGTCTGTCTTCAGACAGCAGTGTGTGTGTTTGTTGTTCAGTACTTTCGCTGATGGATATTAAATGAAATTGTTCTGAGATATCAATTCCAACAAAATAAGTAGAAGTCATGAATGTGATTTGTTTGGGCAGCATTTCATC
>JAAZCL010000320.1 GCA_012513315.1 Bacteroidales bacterium
CACCAGCAGTGGTTGCAACAACCGGCTCTTGACTATCTGTTGTTTTTGGGTTACAACTAATAATGAATAACCAAAGCGTAATCATTAAAAAAATGCTTGAAAATCGTCTCATAGTAAAATTAATTTATCTGTGTTTTATATTGATTAAATATTGTAGAATAATCATTTTTGTCTCATTTTAACTCACAATGTGTTAATGTGATTAAAACAAGGGGCAAGTTAATAATAGTTTTTCTATTTATTTACGCTCCGCTACACCTTTTGCCAATATAAGTTCGCTTCTCTGTCACGATGGGTTTGAACCGTTACCTCGCCAAGTGAGGTCTGATAAGAAATGTATATTAATTTGTGTTGATATACTAAATAGCATTGAACCGTTGGCTTATTGCCACCGCAGCAACGTAGGCTGTTGTCCACGCTGCCTGAAGGTTGAATCCTCCCGTTATGGCATCAATATCTAGTATCTCACCTGCGAAATAGAGGTTTGGGCAGCTTTTACTCTCCATCGTGTTAAATTCTATGGACTCTAAGCTCACACCTCCACAGGTTACAAATTCATCTTTAAATGAGCCCTTATCATGGACTGTGTACTGATCGTTACTGAGAAGATTTATTATCTTGTTGATACCCCTTTTTCCAAGATCTACCCACTTACGATCTGTTGGGATTTCGGCTTTTTTAAGTATGTGAAGCCACAACCTTGATGAAATATTATAGGGACATACATTAACAACTTTCTTTTGAGGATTTTCACGTACAATTGAATTTATGTACTCGGCTATTTTATCGCAGTTCACCTCATTTATCCAACTCACAAGTATGTTGAAGCGATACTGTTTTTCGCTTATCAATCTAGCACCATAGGATGATAATTTCAATATAACCGGCCCACTCATTCCCCAATGAGTTATCAGAAGTGATCCTGATGCTTTGAGATTTGTGCCTTCGAGCGAAACCATTGCGTTCTCTGCAACAACTCCCATCAGCTCTCTAATCGAGTCACTGGGAATATTGAAGGTGAATAAAGATGGTACGGGCAAAATTATTTTATGACCTAAAGCCTCTAAATAGCTCAATCCTTCTGCTTTAGGACTTCCTCCTGTTGTTATAGCTACCGCATCAAAGGTGCACCTAGTATCGGCATTAAATGTGAGGGTGTATCTTTCGCCACTGGTTATCGAAGTCAGTCTATGCAAAGTCTTTACCGATATACCCAACTCTCGGGCGAGTTTAATAAAAGTTACAATGATTTGATTCGAGTCTTGCGAATAGGGAAAAACACATTGGTCGTCTTGAGTAACCAAGGGCACACCTGCATCTTCAAACCATTTGTATGTATCTCTGTGGTCGAACAGACGGAATGCACGTTTTAATAATTTATCACCACGGGGATATGCTCGATTCAATGTCTTTATCTCAGCAAATGAATTTGTGAGATTACATCTTCCCCCTCCTGATATGGATACTTTAGTTAAAACTTTTGCACTTTTCTCAAATATGGTTACATCGATATTTGGAGCTAATCGCTTTAGATTTATTGCCAAGAAAAAACCTGCCGCACCTCCACCGATTATGGCAATTGTCATATTACTAATTTTATGCAAAAGTAATATATCTATTACATATTATTCGTTTATTCTTTCAATAATGTGTTTCATCATAAATGATCAAATGTTTTATTATTCCATATTAGCAAACACCGCCGCCAACGATTCACTCTGTGCTAAAACCTTATCCGCTTCCATTCGTGCTAAGTCTGGTGGGTAGCCATAGCGCATTAATATTTTTCTAACAGTAAGTCTTAGTTTTGCTCTCACATCATCTCTTCTGTTCCAATCTACAGTGGCATTTTTTCTTATTATGTCAACAATAGTATGGATTAGTTCTTTCATTTTGTCGTCGTTAAGAAAGCGTGTAGATTCGTTTTCGTTAAGTACACTATAGAAAGCATATTCTTCTGGTGTAAGCCCTAGATCAACTGCTTTGTGGTCTTCTAGGCGCATCTCTTTGGCTATCTCTGTAAGTTCTGCCAATACCTGTGCGGAGTCTATTTGATTGATGTGATAACGCTTTACAACTGCTTCCAACATTTCTGAAAACTTCTTGCCTTGTGCTATATTCTTGGTCTTACGTATTCTTACTTCGTCGTTCAATAGTTTCTTTAGCAATTCAAAAGCAATATTCTTCTCTTGCATGTTTTTTACTTCAAGCAAGAACTCATCAGACAGTATGCTCACAGATGGTGCTTTTATACCGGCTGCTTCAAATATATCTATTAC
>JAAZCL010000321.1 GCA_012513315.1 Bacteroidales bacterium
ATCTAAATAATAAAAATCAATATTTCGTTGTATCTTTGTGTAAACTAGATACGACTTAAACATGTTATTTACAGAACTCCCACTTACCGATTCGCTTTTAGAAGGTCTTGATGTTATGAATTTTAAAGAGGCCACCCCTGTGCAGGAACAAGCTATACCTATTATTTTAGATAAGAAGGACGTTATTGCTTGTGCACAAACTGGGACTGGTAAGACGGCAGCATTTTTACTCCCTTTGCTTAATAATCTACAAACCGACAATCATAATGAGAATAAGGTCAATGCCATTATTATGGCACCCACACGTGAATTAGCACAACAGATAGATTCAATGATGGAGGGTTTTTCATACTACACTCCTTTTTCATCTGTTGCAGTTTATGGTGGCAATGATGGTGACGCCTGGGATGTACAAAAAAGAGGTTTAACTAGTGGTGCTGATGTAGTTATTGCTACACCTGGAAGATTACTTTCACATATCAATTTGTATAATATAGACTTTTCGGGAGTAAAATATTTTATACTCGATGAAGCTGATAGGATGCTCGATATGGGGTTCTTTGATGACATTATGAAGATTGAAAAACTGTTGCCTAAAGATCGGCAAACAGTAATGTTTTCAGCCACAATGCCTCCAAAGATACAGCAACTGGCTAAGACAATTCTTAGAAATCCAGAGGAAATATCAATTGCAATAGCACGCCCTCCAGAAAGTATCATTCAATCTACCTATATATGTTACGAGCCTCAGAAACTGCAGATTTTGAAGAAATTATTCCATGAGAAGAAACCCAACAAAGTGATTTTATTCTCCGGGTCTAAACAAAAGGTTAAAGAGATTGCTAAGACCTTGCATCAAATGAAACTATCTGTTGGAGAAATGCACTCCGACCTCGATCAGGCTCAGCGTGAACACATTATGCATGAGTTCAAAAACGAGAGAGTTGATATTCTTGTTGCAACAGATATTGTAGCCCGTGGCATTGATATTGATGACATTACTCTTGTAATTAACTTCGATGTGCCATATGATGTAGAAGATTATATTCATCGTATTGGTCGCACAGCACGCGCAGGTGACTCAGGTATGGCTATTACTTTTGTAGCACCCGAAGAGCAATATAGATTTGAACAGATAGAAGAGTTTCTTCAAAAGAAAATTTATAGAATACCTGTACCCACGGAGTTTGGTGATATGCCAGAGTATAACCCAAGTAAGAACAAACGTCAGAGAGGTACTATAGCAAGTGCTTCAAGAAGAAGAAAATCTTCTAAAGGAGCAGTTGCAACTAAAGGAGCAATTGATAGAAAGGAAAGAACAGCCACCAATAAGGGTGAAGCACCCAAAAAGAAAAGAACCCAGAAACCTCGCAAAATTCAAATAAATAAAAGTAATAAACCAGATAATATAAATCAGGGTGGAGTAAATCAAGATGCTGAAAACATAAAGCAACAACCTGAAAGTAAACTACCAAAAACAGATCAAGAAAAGAAGGCGCAAAAAAAACGTAAGCCTAAAACTCAACAGAGGGTTGCTACAGTTAATCAGAATCGTACTGATAATAAACCTGACACAGATAAAAAGCCTCGTACAGATAAAAGTTCTAATGGGGAAGAAAAACTTTTAAATGAACGAAAAAAAAGGAACAACCAAAAGACAAATAAAAAGAATAACAAAGAACTTGAGAATAGCACTCTAAGTTCAAATAAACCATACGAGCCTACTGCAAAGGAACGGGTTAAAAAGAAGCTTGTTAAGAAAAAAGATTTAGTTGATAATGTTTCTTCACCAGTGAAAAAGGTAAAACAAAACGCGCCGGAGAAGAATGTAACTAAAAAGAAAAAGAGTTTTTGGGACTGGCTACCATTCGGAAAGAAATAAGACAAACTGATATTTACAAAAAAACAGGTGCAATAAATTTTTTATTTATTGCACCTGTTTTCTTATATGCTAGATTTATACTAACAGAAGCTCTGCTTTTTGCTCCATTTCTACAATATACATTCCACGAAGTATGGCTTGTTCATTCACTGGCAATAAATGATGATGGCGCTCCGGAAGTGTTTTCTTTAGTCCTTTCATCACATTTTCTATCTTAAGCATAGGTGAAACCTTTAGTAGACCACCAAGAATAATCATGTTAAAAACCTTAGTGTTTTCCATTTTCATAGATTCTTCCATTGCATTTACACAGTATACATCAATATCTTTACGCTTGACCTTGTTATTTATACCATACTGGTCGTAAATAAGTACGCCACCTGGTTTTACTTTCTCTTCAAACTTATCAAGTGATGGCTGGTTTAGTACTATTGCAATGTCATAGTTGTTTACAACTGGTGAACTAATTGGTTCATCAGAAATAATAACTGTCACATTTGCTGTTCCACCTCTCTGCTCGGGACCGTAAGCAGGGAACCAAGATACCTCTTTATCTTCCATGATACCGGAGTAGGCAAGTATTTTTCCCATTGATAATACACCCTGACCACCAAAACCGGCTATAACTATTTCCTTAAGCATTATATCAGATTAAAGATATTATAAAATCATATATTTTTTAAATCTCCAATTGGAAAAACTGGAAACATATTCTCAACCATCCAATCATTGGACCCTGCAGGAGTCATTTTCCAACCCGAACTACAAGTAGATACCACCTCCACAATTGAAGTTCCTTTTCCTGCTAAAGAATTTTCAAAAGCAAGCTTAATCATTCGCTTTGTCTTTTTTACAGCAGCCGCAGTGTGCACACTTGTGCGAGTAGCAAGACAAACTCCATCAAGCAAAGCAAGCATATCAAGTATCTTTAGTGGTCGCCCCATTGTGTTTATGTCTCTTCCGTAAGGACTAGTTGCCGTTGGCATATTTTCTAACGTCGTCGGTGCCATCTGCCCCCCAGTCATACCATATATTGCATTATTAATAAAAATTATAGCAATATTCTCACCACGGTTGGCAGTGTGAATTGTTTCGGCTGTACCAATAGCCGCAAGATCTCCATCTCCCTGATAAGTAAAAACCATCTTATCAGGAAGTAGTCTTTTTACCGCTGTTGCAAGTGCTGGTGCTCTACCATGTGCAGCTTCCTGCCAATCAATATCTAGGTATTTATAAGCAAAAACTGCACAACCAACAGGTGCAATACCAATTGTTTTTTCTTGTAAGCCTAGCTCCTGAATTACTTCAGCCACTACCTTATGCACCACTCCATGAGAACATCCGGGGCAATAGTGCATATAATTATCATTCATTAATTCCGGTTTGGCATATACCAGATTTTCGGGATTAACTATATCGTTTTTATTCATTTTCTAAATCATTAAAAGTAATTATCTCACTACTTTTTACTAAATCGGTAAATCAAGTAAAATATAATTGCTGATCCTCCAAACCACCATGTCATTTGCATATTTTTTTCTGTAGAAAAGTAAACAACAAATGTAGCAATGAAGGCCAACAAGAATAATAAAAGAAAGATATTTCTTATTTTAGGATCCATAATATTTGATTTTAAACTGTTATTTCATTTACACTCCTATAGTTTTCTCTTTCAGAGCTTTCAGAACTTCATCTGGTGTAGGAACAATTCCACCCAATCGTCCGTAATGTTCTACCGGTACCTTACCGTTCACAGCTAGTCTCACATCCTCAACCATTTGGCCAGCATTAAGCTCAACTGTAAGCATTCCCTTTACACTATTTGCATACTCATTAATTATCTTGCTCGGATAAGGCCACAGTGTGATTGGTCTAATTAAACCAACTTTAATACCCTCTTGACGTGCCAGATCAACAACTTTCATGCAAATTCTTGCAGCTGAACCAAATGCTACAATTATATATTCAGCATCAGAGCATTTAATCTCTTCATAACGAACTTCATTTGCTTCCACCTCTTTGTATTTAGATTGAAAACGAATATTGTTTTTCTCCATCGATACAGAGTCTAGCTCCAATGAAGTAATGATATTGGGACCTCTATCTGGAGTTTTACCAAGAGTTGCCCATGGGCACTGCTCCCTTATCTCTTGTTCTGTTCTTCTACGTTTAAACTCAGGTAATTTCACTTTCTCCATCATCTGCCCAATCACCCCATCAGTAAGAATCATAGCAGGATTTCGATATTTAAAGGCAAGTTCCAAACCAAGCCCTACAAAGTCGGCCATCTCCTGCACCGAGTTGGGCGCAAGCGTAATAAGCTTATAGTCGCCATGACCTCCACCCTTCACAGTTTGAAAATAGTCGGCTTGCGAGGGCTGTATAGTACCTAGCCCTGGCCCGCCTCTCTGCACATTCACAATCAAACATGGCAGCTCTGCTCCGGCCATATAAGATATACCCTCCTGCTTTAAACTAACACCCGGACTAGAAGATGATGTCATCGAGTACTTACCACATGCAGCTCCTCCATAAACCATGTTGATTGCTGCAACTTCACTTTCTGCCTGTAGCACCACCATCCCTGTTGTGTTCCAAGGAGCCTCGGCCATAAGGGTTTCAATAATCTCAGACTGTGGTGTGATTGGATAACCAAAATAACCATCTACTCCGTAGCGTATAGCTGCGTGAGCAATAGCGTCATTCCCTTTCATTAAAGATATTTCTTCTGCCATACTATCCCACCCTCTTTTTATAAACAGTTAAACAAGCATCTGGACAAACATAACCGCAATTTGCGCAACCAATACAAGCGTCCGGGTTTTTCATGTATACGTAGTGATAGCCCCGATCGTTCACCTCACGTGGCTCTAACTCAAGCACATCGGTAGGACATGAAACCACACATAGGTCACATCCTTTGCAGTGATCTATGTTTACCTCCACATAACCAATAAATTTTGCCATTATTGAATTGATTTTAGATTAATTTTTACAAATATACCTGTTTTCAATGAGTTCCGAATAGTAAAATCACTATTTTTCTCCAATATTATTGAAGAGAATTATTAAGATGAATGTCTATTAATACTTTCACTCAAAATAGTGTAAATCTCTTTTATTTTATCATCTTTTATTAACTCAAGATGATTATTTATCACCTTTTCATCTAATCTGATTGCAGGACCAGTTTGTGCTTTTTTGGGCTCCATTTCTAATACTTTAGCAGCAGTTTCAGCAATTAAAGGTCTTAGAGCATCAAAAGCAACACCTCTTTCGCTCAGAACCTCGTTTGCTAATGTAAACATATGATTGGCAAAGTTATTTGCAAATACAGCCGCCAGGTGTAAATATTTTCTACTCTCACTATCCAATAATTTAACGTCATCAGATATTGTTCTTGCAAGAGACAAAAGTGTAGTTTCATTCTCACTTATATCCCCTTCTACAAAAACAGATATTTTAGTAAAATCCAACTCCCTTTCTTTACTAAATGTTTGCAGTGGGTAAATAACACCATACCCACCTCTATTCAATCTCTCTTTAAACAGATTCATAGGTACACTACCCGCAGTATGCGCCCATATCCCAGTAGTATTTGGCATCATCTTAATAAAACTCGGAAGTATATCGTCATTTAAAGAGAATATGTATAGGTCGGCCTCTCTATTTAAGTTATTCAAATCACTAATCGGTTCGGCAGAGACCTTATTGGCAAGAAGATGAGCATGAGTATCTGTTCTACTGAATATCTGAATAATATGACTACCTGCATTTTTCAATGCCATAGCCATATGTGTTGCCACATTACCCGAACCTATAAACACTATTTTCATACTCAATAAAACTCTTTAATCTCCTTCCTTAAAAACTCTAACGCCTACCCTCTCAACTCCTTTTAGTGTATTTACTTTTATCAGATGAAAAACTTTAAGCTCATAACTCCTTGTTGAGTCTAACCAAATATCTCTTTTATAGGGTATTGATAGCTGACGTAAACTACCAACCCCCTTACCTAACCATTTTCCATGCTCATCAGTAACTCTATATCGCATAGTATCACTACTAATAATTGTATCATTAAAGTTATGATCAATTTTTAGTTGAATATCACTAAAAGGATATAACATTGAAGTTGTTAGCTCTAACGAGATATTATATTCACCTATCTGATCTGCATTAAGCGTATCGAGCGAGAAGGTTAAAACAGAATCTCTATACCAATCTCCTTTTTCAACATTTTGATACTGAAAATACAACTCCTCCCCTTTACAGGATACAAGTAGTATTAATCCTGCAAGTAAAAAATAGATATTATTCCTGGCTTTCACCCGAAGATCTGTTTTCACCCGAAGATCTGTTTTTTCTTGGATTTCTATTTCGTCTAGGGTTATTCTGATTACGTTTTCTTGGATTCCTCTTCTTACGTGTCTGGCTATTGCTACTACCATCGAAACGAGTTATACTCTCATCCTCAAGTATATCATTTTTATAAGTACCCGCTTTTTGACTAGTTTCTTCTACAACAATATTAATTTTATCTGGTTTCTGCCCCTTCTTGTTCATTCTGATAATTTCAGAGGCACGATCTTTAGAAATTGTAACCAAGTTAGCAGCACCATATTTATCTGTAGAGTATGTTAACATTCCCGCAAGAATGTCACTCTTAAAATGATAGTAATCACCATCTTTTGCATTCAAAACAATATCACGAGAAGGCATACTTCTATTTGCCTCAACATACATGTCCACTTCGTAGTTCATACAACACTTAAGCTTTCCGCACTGTCCAGCCAGTTTTTGAGGATTAATGGATATATCTTGCAAACGAGCCGAATTAGTAGATACAGATACGAAGCTCGATACCCAGCTACTGCAACACATCTCTCTTCCACAAGGACCAATTCCACCTATACGGCCGGCTTCCTGACGTGCTCCAATTTGCTTCATTTCAATTTTTACTCTGAACTCGCCTGCTAAAACTTTTATTAACTGACGAAAGTCTACCCTCTCATCTGCTATATAATAAAAAATAGCCTTGTTGCCATCACCCTGATACTCAACATCTCCAATTTTCATCTGTAAGCCAAGCTCTTCGGCAATCTGACGCGCTCTTATCATTGTAGACTGCTCACGCTCTTTGGCTTGCTCATATTTTTCAATATCTGTAGGGCGGGCAATTCTATAAATACGTTTCAAGCCACCGTTTATATCATCACGGTAGTTGTATTTCTTCATCTGCTTTTCAACCAGCTTTCCGGTAAGTGTAACAGTGCCAATATCGTGTCCGGGTGTTGCTTCCACAGCAACCAAATCACCCAGTTCCAATGGCAAATTATTGCTATTTATAAAATATCCCTTGCGTGTGTTTTTAAACTGCACCTCCACCATCTTAGTCAATTCCTGAAATTCAGGAAAATCGTGCAACCAGTCGTAGGTATGTAACTTATTGGTATGTCGTGTACAGCCTTTACAGCTCTTTGTATTTCGTACGGTCACCTCTCTTATAGGTGTTATATCTGCAAGCTTATCCGAAAATGCTTCTCTATCCATATATATTAATTGCTATATCACAATGATTAGCAAGACATTTTGAAAATTAATTTATCAAATGCAAGTTACAAATTATTTTCTTAAAAGAAGGGTAGCCCTTAAACAAAGTTCTAGAAAAATAATCTTTGCATTTCCATTTTGTTCTATCTGGCGGTAGGCAAGCGAAAACTCATCATTAAATTGCTCAATATTCTTTTCATTTATAAAAGGAGAGAAACGTTCGCCAAACAACTCTTCATAATCATTCAGATAAACCATTTCAGGCTCATTCAAATTAGCCACAAAATACTCTCTGAACATCTTTAGTGAGTATGAAATAAAACTTTTCTGCATCTCTCTTCCAATACCGGCAATCTCATTTGCGGTTTCTTTTATGGATTTTATATTTCCCGAAACCGACGCTCTCATCATATTCACAAATAACTGAAATAAGAATCTGTTATCTTCCGAAGACTCAATCATATGCAAAGCAGCCGTATAGCTTCCATTTGCAATATGTGCAATTGAGTTTGCTTCATCATCACTTAATTCGAAGTTAACACTTAAAGCAGCTACCATCTCTTCTTTTTCAATAGAACGAATATTGATAGGTTGACAACGAGACCTTATAGTTGGGAGCACACTCTCGCTATCTTCAGAAATTAACAGGAATATTGTGTTTGCAGGGGGCTCTTCTAACAACTTCAGCAACCTGTTAGAACTTGTTAAGTTCATTTTCTCAGGCAACCAAATAATCATCACCTTATAAGGCGCTTCATATACCTTTAGATTTAGTTTTCGAATAATCTCATCACTCTCTTTTGCGTAAATATAACCCTGAGCATTTTCAGCATCAATAAAGCTAAGCCATTGGTTAATATTAAAGTAGGAGTGTTTATTCAAAAACTTTCGCCACTGTGGCAAGTAATCGTCGCTTACTTTAGATTTTACTACAGGAAAAACAAAATGAAGATCGGGGTGAGCCAATTTATCAAACTTATGGCACGATGGGCATTCACCACATGCATCATTGCTCCCCCTGTAGCTGCAGTTTAAGTATCTAGCATAAGCAATTGCAAGGGGCAACTTCCCTACCCCCTCAGGGCCATAGAAAATACGTGCATGGGGCACAAAACCTCTTTGCACACTATCTATAAGATGTTGCTTTACATCGTTTAACCCTATTACATTGCTAAAATACATTACAATTAATATATCTGTTGTGCTATTCTTCTCACGCTATCTACTGCATTCATAGAGTAGAAATGTAAACTTGGCACACCTGCATCAATAAGCTCTTTGCACTGTTTTATGCACCACTCTACCCCCACTTCTTTAGCATCATCGTCGTTCTTACATTTCCGAAGTTCTTTTTCTAATTCCTCAGGTATATCTGTACGGAATATTCGAGGCAAAACTGTCAATTGATTCTTAAGATGTATTGGTTTAATACCCGGTATTATTGGCACATCAATTCCTGCAGCCCTACATTTATCAACAAACTCAAAATACTTTCTGTTGTCAAAAAACATCTGCGTAACAAGATAATCTGCCCCATTATCCACTTTCATCTTTGTATAGTATATCTCAGACTCCATGTTGGGCGACTCCTCATGTTTTTCGGGATAACAGGCCATTCCGTATGAGAAAGGCACATCAGATGGTGTAAAAACCGTGTCATCCAAACCTTTTCCTAAATTGAAATCATTAACCTGCTTCTGTAATTCTGTAGCATATTTATGGCTGTTCATCGATTTCTGATGCGAGTCGAGATTTTTCGCATCACCCCTTAACAATAATAAATCTGTAACACCTAAAAAAGAGAGATCTATAAGAGCATACTCAGTCTCTTCTTGTGTAAAACCTTGAGATATTATATGAGGAATCGCCTTAATCCCATACTTGTTTTGAATAGCTGCTGCAATGGCAACAGAACCCGGGCGTTTCCTAACATTCACTTTACGAAAAACACCATTTACATCTTCTTTATAAATTACCTCGCTATGATGAGTAGTGATATTAATATATTTAGGATCAAATTCTTTAAGACGATCTATTGCTTTAAACAATTTATTAATACTATTCCCTTTTAGAGGAGGTAGCAGTTCAAATGAGAAAGCAGTCTTGCCTACATTATTTATCAATTCTGAAATTTTCATAATCCTTTATTTCAACGGACAAAAACGTCACTATTAATTAAATATCGCTCTTACGATATCCATTCCATTGGCATATAGAACTAGTACCAGTAGCAAAATCATACCTGCCACTTGTGCATATTCCATAAACTTTTCATTTGGTTTTCTTCTGGTTACCACCTCATAAATAAGGAACATAACATGACCACCATCTAGTCCAGGTATTGGAAGAATATTCATAAATGCAAGAATAACAGATAAAAATGCTGTCATCATCCAAAACGATTGCCAGTTCCATTGCGCCGGAAACAGCCCCCCGATAGCACCAAATCCACCCAATGACGATGCTCCTTCTTTAGTGAATACATATTTAAACTGTGCAACATAATCCTTAAGTGTCTGTACACCCATTTGCATGCCGGCAGGGAACGACTCAAAGAAGCCATACTCAACTGTCACAGCGTCATATATTAAGCCTGCAGGAGTTACATAAAAGCCTAAAGTCCCTTCAGCATCCAATTGCACCTCCGTACTATTTAGTACACCATTCCGATAGTAATCGAGTGTAATCACCTCGTTGCTGTGACTTTCAAGCAATGATCTCAAATCTCCAAAAGATGGAGCTACAACACCATTCACAGCCACAATACTATCACCCTTCACCAGTCCTGCCTGATGAGCAGCACTACCATCCATGGTTTCATAAACAACTGTTGGAATACGAATATTGGCAAATCCTTCTTGGTCTGTGAGAAGGTTTTTCATAAAGTCCTTCTCCATCTGAAGCTTCACAATCTCACCACCTCTATTCACTGTCACAGTTTCTGCATCAGCAATATCAATAAGTGTGCGAACACCAAACCTGTCCAACTCTTTATTATCGGCCATCAAAAGAATATCGCCGTCCTGAAAACCAGCATTCTTAGCAGCGGTACTAAATTCCATACCTTGTGAAACTTTTTCAAGTGGAAGATATGTATCACTCCATGTAAAAAGTACCATTGCATATATAAAGAATGCAAGCAAAAGGTTAAATATAACACCCGCAGTCATCACCAATAGGCGTTGCCATGCAGGCTTAGATCTAAACTCCCATGGCTGTGCAGGTTGTGCCATCTGATCTTTGTCCATCGACTCATCTATCATACCCGATATTTTCACATATCCCCCAAGTGGCAACCAGCCCACTCCATATTCGGTATCACTATTCTTAGGTTTATATCTAAAAAGTGCGAAGCCAGCATCAAAGAAGAGATAAAATTTCTCCACTCTGATATTAAACATCCTCGCAAAAATATAGTGACCAAATTCGTGTATTACTACAAGTATCGATAAGCTCAAAATGAGCTGTAGAGCTTTTATTAAAAATGTTTCCATCTAGTTATTGTTTCACACAAAACTGTGTTTCTATTGATTTTGTTATTAATTACACACTTCTTTACCAAAGGCAAAGCTCACTAATTTATTAAACTATATATTATTTCTCTTGTTTCTTTATCACACTGAATATAATCACTTAGTGTTGGCTCCCTCATAAAGGCAGACCTCTCCATTGCTTTCTCTATAAGACTACTCATCTCATAAAACCCTATTTTATCCTCTAAAAACAATGATACGGCCACTTCATTTGCTGCATTTAAAATACAAGGCATATTTCCACCCTTTTCAATAGCTTCATATGCAAAATTGAGATTCGGGAATCTATCCCTATCCGGAGCTTCAAATGTTAGTTGCGTAAGCTTAATGAAATCTACTGGCTCCATTTCCAATTTCAATCGCTCGGGATAAGAAAAAGCATACTGAATTGGCGCTCTCATATCTGGTTGCCCAAGCTGAGCCATTATAGTATTATCATCAAATTGTACCATAGAGTGAATTATAGACTGAGGATGTATAAGCACTTCAATTTGAGAGGGTTTAACATCAAATAACCACTTTGCTTCAATCATCTCAAATCCTTTGTTCATTAAAGTTGATGAGTCAATTGTAACCTTCATACCCATATCCCAGTTGGGATGATTTAGTGCTTCCTTTTTTGTAACTTTTGTCAACTGCTCAGCGGAAAAATTTCTAAACGGCCCACCCGAGGCAGTTAATAATATTTTATCTATCCTGTTATTCCTTTCTCCATTAAGGCATTGAAATATAGCCGAGTGCTCAGAGTCTACAGGCAATATAGGAACTCGATGTTTCAAAGCTAAAGTTGCAATAAGCTCACCAGCAACAACAAGTGTCTCTTTATTAGCTAAAGCAATTGCTTTGCCAGCTTTAATTGCACTTACAGTGGGCTTTAATCCAGAAATGCCAACCATTGCGGTTAGCACTAAATCTATATTTTCATCCCTTACAACTTCTTCAATTGCCTCAACACCACACCAAACTTTTATTGGTAAATCTGCTAATGCATCTTTCAGCTGTTTATATTTATCTTTATTGCTTATAACAACTACTTCAGGCATCATTTCGCGGGCCTGCTTTATAAGTAATTCAACGCTATTGTTTGCAACCAGAACATAAGCCTCAAACCTATCGGCATGCTTCGATATAACATCAAGTGCCTGCGTGCCAATTGATCCAGTTGATCCTAAAACAGCAATTTTTCGTCTTTTCTTTTCCATGTTTGATAGTTGTACCAAAATCTTACAAAGGTAATAAAAACTAATTTAAATAAGATAATGATTTTAGAGCCTCTTCAATGCTGTAGGTAACAACTATTTGGTCGTTATATTTCAAGGTCCAACTTTTATTTTCTTCATTTACAAAAAGCTCAACAGGTGCATCAGAAATAATTTTGTATCCTTTTCTCGAAAGTGCCTTTGTTGTCCACCTGGCCATTAGTCCGTCGGGCTTGCTTACATGCGTTGTTATATATTTATCGAGGTTTTTCTGAACAATAAAACTACCATATTCCTTATCAAACTCATATGAACTATGATGGAAGATCTCTTCAAAACTGCCATTTAGCACTAAATCTTCGGGTGCACCAACAATTACGCCTTTGCCATACTCCATTAGCCAAAGTTTATCTGCTACCTGCATAGCGGTTTCCAGTTCATGCGTTGATATTAGTATAGTTTTCCCTGTATCACGTGCCAATTTCTGCAGCAGAAGTAAAATATTTATACGGTTCGACAAATCAAGATGGGATGTAGGTTCATCAAGTATTATTAGCGGCGTATCTTGAGCAAGAGCCCTTGCAATAAACACTCTTTGTCTCTCACCATCAGACAGCTCATGAATATTTCTATTGTCAAATCCTTCTAGATGTGTCATTTTCATCGCATCAGAAATAATCTCATTATCTCTTGCAGATAAACTGCCTAACCAACCCGTGTAGGGGTCGCGACCAATTGAAATAAGTTCTCTTACATTAAAAGATGCAACAGAGTGTTGCCCTGTGAGCACAACCGATAACAATCGGGCCCTCTTCTCGGGTTTGAGGTTAACTAAATCTCTGTTTTCAAGATATATCTCGCCACTATAAATGGGTTGCAGGCATGCAATTGAACGAATAAGGGTTGATTTTCCGCAACCATTTTTACCTATCAATGCAATAAGCTCACCTCTATCGGCAGACAAATTAAGGTTATTTTGAACCGTCTTTGTCCTGTTTTTATCAGGATATCCTATAGTTATGTCAGAGAGTTTAAGAAAAGGCATATCACTCCTCTAAAAGTCCTTCCGGAAGATTCATATCAATAGTTTTCTCTTCCTCATCAATAGCAGTAATAAAATCTTCTGTTGCAGGAATCAATATCTCCTTTTCTCCATTATGCAAAATAAACAATGTGTTTATTGTCGATTCATCAACGCTACTTATTATTCCTATAAACTCACCATCTCCCCCTACTACTTTAAAGCCTATAAAATTGCTCCAACCTGAAGTCTCACTGCCTTCTAGTTGTTTCACCGTCTCACGAGGCATGTAAACGTCGAGATTGGTATATTTGGAAGCATCTTTCTCATCAATTATATTCTCAAATTTTACTCGTGCAGTAACATCGGTAGAGAAAGTAAAATCTTCAATAAAAAAAGGGACAGGTATATTCTCAATCATCAAAAAATAATACTCACTATCCAACTCTGCATATTCAGCGTTGATGAAAATAATATTTATTTCGCCCTTAATGCCATATGGCTTTTGAGTTCGTCCAACCTGTATAATTTCTTGTGGTGAGATCATATTTATTATCTTCTTCTCTGGTGTCTAATATTCTTGAGTTTGCCACGAGTGGGAGCAACATTTACTTCTGGAATTACATAATCTTCTCTGGTAAGTTTTAATTTACCACCCGAAAGGTCTGATAAATCTTCATAAATCTTTTGATCATCTACATCTTTATTCCATTGAACATAAGACTTCTTCATCTGGCTAGCTATCATTTTCATAAGCTGCATCTTCTTATCGCCATCTTCCATTTTTGTAGCAATATCAATAATCCTCTCCATTATTTTGCCATAATGACGATACTTCATGGTGGGCCTGCTATATTCAATTTTACCTGGAGCTGAAAATAATTCTTCTTTCTTTATAACTTCATATGGATACTCAATATCAAGTTTAAAATCAGACATTATTGCCAAATGATCCCAAAGAATGTGTTTAAAGTTATTTACATCACGCAGGTGCGGGAACATGTTTCCCATTACATCTATTAAGGTGTAAGCACATACTTTTCGTTCTTGTGGATCCTCAATGCCTACGCAATGGTTAACCATATTCTGTATATTTCTTCCATATTCAGGCATTGTAAGTTTAGTCTTTTGTGTATTATATCGCATAATTATTTTATTGTTTCTAGTTTTGTTTATATCTCAATTATCTCAGTTTAAGCATATCTCCTTCTTCGGGAATATACTCATAGCTCTTTTTATTCAGACGGTATAAATTTCGGAGTTGTATGCCATACTTTTGTGAAATGCTATACATAGATTCACCCACCTGAACAGTATGATACTCATATCCTTTATCGGCTCTTGTTTTCTTTTTCTGAAAATATACAATGTCGCCGTCGCTTAAAGGAAAATCTGCAGGAACCTCATTAAATTTTAGAAGATCTGCTTCTTTAAATCCAAACTCGTTGGAGATACTGCCAAACGTATCGCCATCAACAGCAATTACATAAACCAGTCCGTGAGTTATATAAGGTTGATGCTTCCACGTAGCCACCGATGCCTCGCGGTTACGAATAACCTCTCTTTGCTGGCGACTAACACCCCGGCGATATTTTCTGTCGTCGAACCTATACAACTCATAGTCCTCAATAAGCTTTATAAGCTTGTTGGCATAAGCTCTGTCGGTGGCGTAGCCCGACTTCTGCAATCCTCTTGCCCAACCTTTATAATCGGTAATAGAAAGCTCAAACAGGTTCCGGTATCTACTACCTCCTACTAAAAACTCGGAGTGATCTTGGTACGAATCTTCTACCCTACTATAGCTTCTGAAGCAGTCGTTTGGCGTATCGTCGGCAGCAAAGACCCTCCCCCCCTTCCAACCTCTGTGGCATTTTATACCAAAATGGTTGTTAGACCTGCGAGCCAAATCGCTCATTCCTGCACCCGATTCTAATATCCCTTGCGCTAGTGTAATAGAGGCAGGGATACTGTATCTCTCCATATGCTCAATAGCAAGATCACTATATTTATCAATATATATATCGTAAGTCCTTACCCCCGACTGCCCAAACAATTGAGAAGAAAAAAATAAAAATAACAGAAGTGGTACGAGTTGCGGAATATGACTATATTTGTATGAATTAATATGCATTACAATTTTAACAAGTAACTAAGTATGCGAGAAATAAATTTATCTACAAAGATAGCTGTTTATCCTTTAGCGGAGTGCTCTGATATAGAAAAAAAGCTAATTGCTGCTGCAAAACATGCAACTGAAAAATCTTATGCTCCATATTCAAATTTTAAAGTGGGTGCTGCCTTACTTTTAAAGAATGGGGAAATAATCACTGGCAATAATCAAGAAAATGCAGCCTACCCATCTGGGTTATGCGCAGAAAGAGTGGCTGTATTCTATGCTAATTCAGTATATCCCGACCAAAAGATTGAAGCTATCGCTATAGCTGCATGGGCCAATAACACATTTACAAAAGACGCAATTACACCATGTGGAGGTT
The DNA here is from genome assembly GCA_012513315.1 of Bacteroidales bacterium. GTDB lineage: Bacteria > Bacteroidota > Bacteroidia > Bacteroidales > Dysgonomonadaceae > Proteiniphilum. The sequence goes on from JAAZCL010000321.1 coordinate 15,684, forward strand.
GCAGACAGGTGCTTCTTGAGGCAGAAAACAGATTTAGCGCTCCAATGAGAATTTTAATGTATAGCGAAGAGGGCATTTATGTTGTTAATACCATTAAGACCTTGCTACCACTAAGTTTTGGAGATGAGCAACTAAAAGCATCAAAATGATGCTTCATAAAGAGTTACTAGGTACCACTTTTTATCTATGAGCGCAAAATAATAGTCGGCATAAATACCGTTATTTATGCCACGTATCTCTACAATTGCTGTGTCATTTTTATATCTTACAACTTGATAGTATTGGTCGTAAGGCCTAGTTAGATATGTGCTATCGTACGTTAAATCAAGCTGTTCCCAATCATATCTGCTTATTTTCTCTTCCATAGACGCCATAGCTTCATGCTCTGAATCAGGAACAACAACACTTATTGGAAATTTAATTCGTTGCATTTGAAATCTCTCTTCCCTGCTAAATTTCTCAACAAACGTATTAAAGTCCTCACTGTATTCATCAGGACGATCAACTAAACTGCTATCAATAACGTTGACATTGTCTTTGTTATTATCAAGCACACTTTCTTTCTTCTCCTTACTTTGATTGCAAGAAAAAAGCATAAAAAATAATATGCAGGAGAAGACAAAAAATGTTTTTTTCATAAATAAAAAATTACCCATCGCTGACTTTCACAAAGATACAAAAAAAGTTGATAACCAAATAGTAATGTATAACATATTATAATAGAAATATTAGCTATCTTTGTTTATAATAGTTTCTAAAAATTATGAGGATAAAATGAATTTGCAAGAAGAGATTAATAACCTTTTTTTAAATCAGCAAAATAATTGGGTTCAATTGAAGGATGCTATAGAACAACTAAATAGTGTCAAATCAAAACAGATAAAATGGGATGACAACAATTGTGCAACAATTCAGTATAATCCTTCTAGAATAACTTCCACCGCAGCAAATATAGACAAGAAGCATATTAGTGAAAGGCCCTGTTTTCTTTGCGAAAAAAATCGACCAACCGAACAGATGAGTATTCCTTTTATTAAGAAGTATGCAATTCTTTGTAATCCATTTCCTATTCTCAAAAACCACCTCACCATAGCGTTACACTCTCATGTACCTCAGCGTATACGCCATAAAATTGCAGATATGCTTACGCTAGCCGAACAACTTGATGATTATATCGTTTTTTATAACGGCCCCAAATGTGGAGCATCGGCTCCCGATCATTTTCATTTTCAAGCTGGACTAAAATCGGAGGTATTAATGCAAGGTGATAATGATTTGAGATCATGCTTATCGATAAGTAGTGAGGACAAAGACGAAGCACTTGAGCTCTTTGAGGAGGTGTATCAATATCTAAGTTCTCTACAGCCTAAAGAGGAAGAGCCCATGCTTAATGTGATCTCTTATTATGAAAAAGGTTTTTATAATATAAATATATTCCCACGTAAGCTGCATCGCCCTACTCAATATTACAGTGAAGGAAACAACAAAATTCTGATAAGTCCGGGGGCACTTGATATGGCGGGGCTTCTCATAACTGTGAGAGAGGAAGATTTTATTAAAATTGGCAAAAGTGAGATAGAGGATATTTACAATCAGGTTTCTTTGCTTATTATTTAATCACAAAGTTCTTTACTCACTTTTTCTCTAACATCTTATTATTGAATACTTTTTAGAAAGTAAAATTAAATGTAAATATGGAAAATTCTGAAATTATATTAGTTAATATCAACGGCGAGGATAAACCGGGATTAACCGCTGCACTAACAGAGATTTTAGCTAAACATGGTGCTTTTATTCTCGATATTGGTCAGTCCGACATTCATAGGAATGTAGCAATTGGCATCCTTTTTAAATCTATGCACAACAACTCTGGCGAAATAATGAAAGACCTGTTATTTAAGGCTTACGAGATGGAGGTGAACGTCAAATTTACTCCTATTTCAACAGAGAGGTACACAAACTGGGTAAACATGCAGGGCAAAAACAGATATATCATTACTCTATTGGGTAGAATTTTAACTGCCAAGCAAATTGCTTCTGTTTCTAGAATTATTGCAAACCAAAATCTTAATATTGATAACATGATAAGGCTTACCGGTCGTATCCCTCTTGATGAAGAAGAGCGCGCTGCTAAATCGTGTGTCGAGCTGTCGGTTCGTGGCACACCCTTAGATCGTCAGCAGATGCAACAGAGGTTTATGGAATTATCATCAGAGCTCAACTTCGATATTTCGTTTCAAGAGGAGAGTATGTTCAGACGTATGAGAAGACTTATATGCTTTGATATGGACTCTACTCTTATACAAACAGAGGTTATTGATGAGCTGGCAGAAAGAGCTGGTGTGGGAGAAAAGGTTAAAGCAATTACAGAATCGGCTATGCAGGGCGATATAGACTTTGAAGATAGCTTCAAACAGCGTATAAAGCTTCTAAAGGGTCTAGATGCATCTGTGCTTAAAGAAGTGGCTGAGAATCTACCAATAACTGAGGGACTAGGTAGATTAATGAAGGTGTTGCAAAAAGTTGGCTTTAAAACTGCAATCCTTTCTGGAGGATTTACCTATTTTGGTGATTACCTTAAAGATAAATATGGTTTTGATTATATGTATGCCAATGAACTGGAAATTGTAGACGGAAAGCTTACTGGTAATTATCTGGGAGATGTTGTTACTGGAAAGAGAAAGGCTGAACTTCTTACACTGATTGCTCAGGTTGAGAAAATTGATATAAGGCAGACTGTTGCGGTAGGCGACGGAGCAAACGATTTGCCTATGTTAGGAATAGCAGGTTTAGGAATTGCGTTTCATGCTAAACCAAAAGTTATTCAAAATGCGCGACAGTCGCTCTCTTCAGTGGGCATAGATGGTATATTGTATTTCTTGGGCTACAAAGATTCTATGCTAGATAGCACAACGGTTAACACCTAATTTATTTATCAATATCAATTGATTTATGGAAACTGTAGAAAATATTAAGGCTGCCGTACATCTACTGGTTTGTTTCAACGATGCCGAAACAGGCAAGGCTATGAGCGAGCTTGCTGCATATCTTGCATTTTCTGGGTCAGAGAATTCATCTATTACATTTCTTCATCTCACCCAAGAAGATGTAGAGCCTGGTTATTCGGTAAATGAAGATGAGTATCAGAGTAAAGCTTTTAAGAGTTACGTTGGGAAATTAGATAAAAACAAATTTAGTGTTCGTACATTCATAAGGAAAACCGATGACCATATTGCGGAGATTAAGAAAACTATTAAGGATCAAAACTTCACTTTATTAATGTATGGGGTGAGTAATAAAACAATAACTCCGTCATTATGTAGCAGGTTAAGTAAGCTTAAGGGAAATCCAACAATTTCAGAGTTGGAAATTAAAGAACAATTCAAACCCAATGAATGGTTGATGATGAACAGAATTTCAGAACTTTTTGATTTGAACCCGATAACTACTTGTTTGTTTATAAATAACAACCTAAGGGCTTTGAACAAGTTCTTTGTACCTATACTGGGTGCTTCTGACACAAAAGTATTACCACCTGCAATTACAAGATTTGCCCGTAAGGAGAATGCAGAGTTTATGTTTTGGGATGCTATTGGCGTAATTGAGCAAAACCAAAAGTTGCAGAAATTCTATAACAGCTGCCAAAAGCTAACCGAAGACAAAGTTTATACTTGGGATACTAATAAGAAAATTGAAGTAGATTTCGTGCACTTGCAGGATCTCTGTTTAATGGGTGTTGAGGGCTGGAATAAATTAATAAGAACTAATTTACCCTGGATTGAGTATCTTCCATCCACCCTTGTAATAAAAAGCAAAACAACATAAGACATTTATGAGTCCAACTGATATAAATAAAAAAAGAGAGCTTATTTACAGTTATATAGAAAAGAAACAGCTTAAAAGTGCTATTGATAAAGTTAAAGAGCTGATTGCACTGCAATATAACTGGTCTATATCTGAGAAGCTTACTGAACTAGAAACAAACTACAAGTTCATGTTGCACTATCTAGCTAAGGGTCAGGGCGATCCACAACAGGACAAGATATACGACAAACTATTCAGAGACATTTATAATATTACCGATGATGCATCTGAGAGCTTGCTTCTGCTAGACAGCAGCTCTATTTTCTTCGAAAAACTTAGGATTCAAAATGTTCGAGAAGCAATTACACTTGATGATTATAAAGATACTTTAAAAAAACAGGCCGATACTATAAAATTCCTTGACTTGCTTGAGGAGGGTGAAGAGAAGGACTCGAGATTAAGAAAAAACTCTCTGGCTCATGAAAACACTTTACGAGATCTGTTTTATTTTATATACACTTCGCCACGGGCCAACAACGATTTCATAGAGTCACTAAACACATTTATCGATGACGGAGTACTTCCTGTGAATGATAAATGTATGGTAATTTCAGCTCTCACACTTAATATATTTGAAAGGTTCGACGCAAAAAAAATATTATTTTTACTTGATGTTTGTCGCAGTCCGCAAATTGAGGTTGCTATTCGTGCTACTATTGGCATTATACCAATATTTCAGATTTACAGAAGAAGGTGTCCCCTATATCCTGAGCTTAGCAACAGATTAAAGCTATTGTCCGATAATATAGGTTTTAATCGCATGTTTATAAAAGCCGTAACAGGTTATATTCGAGCTCATGAAACAGAGAAAATCACTAAAAGGCTTAATGAAGAAATCATTCCCGAAATGATGAAATTGAGCCCTATGATTGGGAAAAAGATAAAACTAGACGAGTGGATGGGCGAATCGGGACTAGATGAAAAGAATCCCGAATGGCAGAAAATTCTAGATGAGAGCGGGCTAACCGATAAGCTGCAGGAGTTTTCTAATTTGCAGATGGAGGGCGCTGATGTATTTCACTCAACATTCTCGAATTTAAAAAACTACCCTTTCTTTAAGGAACTAAGTAATTGGTTTTTGCCTTTCGACCCACACCACAGTAGCGTTAGACCAATGTTTAGTGGTGAAATGAAGAGCTCTACAATGATTGAATCTATGTTTGAGACCTCTCTTATTTGCAATTCAGATAAATACTCGTTCTGCTTCAGCATCATGCTAATGCCCGAAGAGTACCGCAGTATGATGGTTGGGCAGCTTGGTGCAGAGGGTGATGAAATAAAAAAACTGCAAGAGGAAGAATTGAGTCTTAATCCCAATCAGAAACAAGATTCAATAATTAAGCAATACATTCAAGATTTATATCGTTTCTTTAAACTTCACCCCAGAAACACAAACTTTAAAGATATTTTTAATCTACCGCTTAATTTTCATGATATTGAAGAATTTCACCCAATTGTTTTGCAACCTCGCTATCTTGAAGAGATTGCTCTATATTATTTCGAGAAAAACAATTTCAGAGAAGCATTAGGCGCTTACAAAATGTTATCAGAAAGAGTGCAGCCAAAAAGTGAATTTTGGCAAAAGATGGGCTTTTGTAAACAAATGATGGGGGATATAAGAGGTGCACTTGATGATTATCTGCATGCCGATTTAATAGAGGATAACAATACGTGGCTGCTAAATAGGATAGCTCACTGTTATCGTGTTTTAAAAGAACCACAGACTGCGCTTCAATATTATAGAAGATTAGAGCAGTTCAGGCCCGATGATTTAAATGTGCAGCTTAATATTGGTCACTGCTACCTTGAGCTTAAACAATATGATGAAGCCCTTAACTACTACTTTAAGGTTGAGCTATTAAATAGCAATAACACTCGCGCTTGGAGGTCTATTGCGTGGTGTGCTTTCTTATCAAATAAGTTTGATGTAGCGCAAAATTATTATGCCCGCATTCTGGAGAACAAACCAAATGCTCACGATTATCTTAATGCTGGCCACGTAGAGCTATGCCTAAACCATAATAGTAAGACTGTTGAATTCTATAAGCTTTCTCAAAATGCTGCAGGGAGCTTAGAGGCTTTTAATTCTATGCTTGAAGATGATATAGAATTGCTAAACGAAGCAGGGGTTGACACTAAAATACTTCCAATTATTGTTGACAAAATGTTATATGATTCTGAGTAAATTGTTCTGAGTTTATCTGTAATATGTTTTGACATTCTATGTAGCAAGTCCTTACTTTCTCTGTACCAAGTCCTGATTCTCATTGAAATTATTGAGGAGGATCAGGACATGGTATAGACAATGTCGGGGTTATCCATGTCTGTAAAGATTCTCACTTTCTATATAATCATAAACTTCTTGCGGAAGAAATGCTCTAACGTTTTTTCCCGCTTTTATGCTATGTCTTATAAAAGTAGATGAGATTTCTATAAGGGGGGCACTAACCAATATTATAGTTTCTCGTAATGATTCAGGAATATTTACCTCGGCTTCGTGTCGGGGGTATATAAGGATTTTATAATTATCGATTATTTTATTGTAATCTTTCCATTTATCAAAAAAGGACCAGTTATCGGCACCTATAATGAGTGAGAAATTGCATTCGGGGTGTTCGTGAGAGAGTTTCTCAAGAGTATTTATTGTAAATGAGGGTCGCTTCATATGCAGTTCTACATCTGAAGCTTTTATATTGTCGTATTTTTCAACAGCAAGCTCAACCATTTTTAGTCTTACTTGCTCATCTAGCATATCGGTTCTGTTTTTTAATGGATTGTGTGGGGTAACAATTAACCAAACCTCATCTAGAGTTGTATATTCACATATATAGTTGGCCATTATTAAATGTCCATTGTGTATTGGATTAAATGATCCTGAGAAGATTCCTATTTCCCTCTTTCTGTTCATTAATGTATATGTTTAAAAAAACCGATGTATCAGAAGAAACATCGATCTTTTATAGAAGAATATTCATTTCAATTTCAAAATTAAAAAGTTATTTGAAATACCCCCGGTTATTGTGAGAGCAATGCTCTCTAATTTAATTTTCGGGGGCTGACTATACTCTTCTTCTGAAAAGAGAGATAATCCAAAGCAGTAATACGGCACCTACAAGTGCGGTTACAAGCGAACCCATAATTCCTCCTGCAGCTATTCCGAGAAGTCCAAAGACCCATCCTCCGATTACAGCTCCTGCTATACCTACTAAGACGTTAACTATAAAGCCGAAGCCTCCCCCTCTCATTAAAGTACCTGCAAGCCATCCTGCTACTGCTCCGATAATAATCCACCATAACCATCCCATAATTTCTTTGTTTTAGTTAATATTTAATTGAATTTTGCCAATGTTTTATCGACATTCTGTTATTTAAACACGTTTAACAAAGAAATAGTTTAACATTCATCGAAATAAATTTAGCACATTCTATTTTTATAGTCCTCATACCCATAACTACGATAGAGTACAAACCCATCATTTTGACTCCATAATCCAATGGAGGGATGGGACACACCATTAAACATGGTGCTTTTTACAGTAGTGTAGTGATTCATGTCTTCAAAGACAATGCGATCGCCAATTTCCAAAGGCTTATCGAACGACCAGTCACCCATGAAATCGCCGCTCAAGCAGCTATTCCCTCCCATCCTATAGGTGGGTTTGTCCTCAACAGGATCGTGGTAAGCACCTCTTATGCGAGGCTTGTAGGGCATCTCGAGACAGTCGGGCATATGGCAAGCAAAAGATACGTTGAGCATTGCAGTTTTGATGTCATTATTTTCAACAATATCTGCTACAGTTGCTACTAAAACACCCGTTTGCCATACAAATGCACTGCCAGGTTCCATTATAACTTGTAGGTGTGGATAGCGTTCTTTTAACCCTTTTAATACGGTGAGAAGATGCTCGATGTTGTAATCTTTGTGAGTCATAAGATGACCGCCACCCAGATTGAGCCATTCTATTTGATGAAAGAATTTACCAAACTTTTGTTCTAGCACTACGAGTGTCTTCTCGAGGTCGTAAGAATTGTTTTCGCAAAGATTATGCATATGCAATCCGGTTACTCCCTGTGGTAAGGTATCTCCTAGCTGGGTTGCAGTAATGCCGAGGCGGGAACCAGGACTGCTAGGATTGTATAAATCTGTATCTACTACAGAGAACTCGGGGTTTACACGTAAGCCGCACTTAATTTTATTTTCAGAAGCTAATATCTGTGAGTAATAGCGTTGAAATTGAGTTAGAGAATTAAAAGTAATATGGCTGCTATATTTTAAAAAAAGAGGGAAATCTTCATCTGTATATGCAGGCGCGTAAGTATGTGCTAGGTTTCCCATTTCTTCAAACGCTAGCTGCGCCTCACTTACTGAGCTTGCAGTTGAGTGCTGAATATACTCTCTAATTATTGGAAAGGACTTCCAGGCAGCAAATGCTTTAAATGCTAATATAATTTCTATGCCAGCCCTATCTTTTACAGATTTTATTAGCTGTAGATTTTTACGCATGAGCTCCTCATCCATTACGTAGCAAGGTGAGGGAATCTTAGACAAATTTATCATTGTTATGTTTGATGTTTATGGTTCTAATTCGTATTTACCAATATGCACTTTCTCCCATTTTAGATTTTTAATGTCGGCGGGAGTTCTTTCTTTTTCCTTCTTCCCAAAAGAGATAACACATACAACCTCAAGTGGCATAGGTATGTTGAGCAAATCATTTATGTATTCGCCAGAAGTAATAGTTTCGGAATAATTGCGATTTCTAACCTGAACCCAACAACTGCCTATACCCAATTCTTCGGCTTGCATTTGCATATTTATTGCTGCAATAGAGGCGTCTTCTACACATGCGTTACTTATAAGCGGATTGCCTGCAATTACTACTGCCATTGCAGCATCTGCAATAAAAGCCGCACTATGAGGCTTGCATAACGATAGAGCTTTTAGTGTATCTTTATCTTCAATTGCAATAAAGTCCCAAGAATGCTTATTCTTAGATGTGGGCGAAAGAAGTGCAGCCTCCAGAATCAATTTTGTTTCATCTGACGTTAGCAATTCGGGTGTATATTTTCGAATACTGCGTCTTTTTATCTGTAATTGTTGAAAATTTTCTTTCATAAGTAGTCTAATTAGTTTGCAAACATGAAAATTGACTACAATTATAAGCAAAAGAATGGAATATTTAAACTTATATGATAATCTACAAAGACGTTTAAATGAGATAATAACTCTTCAAAACACTAATGATCAGGAAGTATTATTTAGAATTAATCTATATTACCAAGTATTTTTTATAATTTTGCAACAAATTGATAGACAATATGCATCATTCTTCAATAATAAAAATGAAACCATCTATTAAGATGGCAGATCAGATAGATTCAAATCCGAAGCTGTTGCTGATGTTACAGCACTTTAATATAGACTTTAGGGTTAGCGACTTAACGGTTTCGCAACTTTGCCAACAATATGACATAAGTGAAAGTCTCTTTGTGGATATTGCAAATCTTTACAATGGTTTTGGGGCTAAAAAAAACCATACTTACACAAAAAAAGATCTTCTGCAAGTGATTGATTTTTTGAAAAACACTCACCATTACTATCGCTCAGATATGTATCCGCAAATAAATAGTTATATCCACCAGTTACAAGAGAACCATCCGGAAGTTGAGCTAAGGCTAATAGAGAAATTCTTTAATGAATACTTTACCGAAGTGAAAGAACATTTGGATTATGAAGATGATATTGCATTTCCGTATTTTATAAAGCTATTGAAAGAAAATAACACTAATGAAGCTCGCGAACTTTACTCATCTAAAGAATATAGCGATCATCATACCGATATTGAACTGAAGCTGCATGATTTGAAGAATTTGTTGCTTAAGTATGTGAAGGTGGACAATGATTTTGATTTAAGAAGGAAACTGTTTTTTGCGCTGTATGAACTTGAGTACGACTTGTATATACATTCACTGATTGAGGAATCGATATTAATTCCGTCGGGATTGCAAATAGAAGATAAAGAAAATGCATAAGAATCCACTACATATTTTAATTCTTGAAAGCTCGAGAATCATTTTTGAGGGTCTTTATACAGTCCTTTATCATTCGGAACTGGATTGCAAAATTTACCGCATTGAAGCTATGGATGAACTCAGTGGTGTTTTAGAAACTGAGAAAATAGACGTTTTTATTGCCAATTTGCTTCATTTTGTGAATAGAGAAAAGGAAATTAAGAAATTTAGAAAGGACAATCCAAATATATCTGTTGTTGGAATTGACTATGGTATGATGCAGAAATCTGACCCTGAGCCTGATGCATTATTCTCTTTATATGATACACAAGAGCATATTGTAAATCTGATTTCGAGGCTGGATAGTAAGAACAAAAACATCTCTAAATACAATGAAAAGGACGACAATCTAACCAAACGAGAGATTGAAGTTCTCACCGGAATTGTAAATGGAATGCTCAATAAAGAGATAGCGGAATCTCTCAATATCAGCATACATACTGTTGTTAGGCATCGGAAAAACATTACCACTAAAACTGGTATCCGCAGTCAGTCTGGTTTAACCATTTATGCTATTTCAAAAAAGATTGTTGATATAGAAGATATAGAAATTTAAAATTGATAATTTATTGTAGCTGCTATATTAGTAG
>JAAZCL010000322.1 GCA_012513315.1 Bacteroidales bacterium
AAGAAATATTGGACTGATAGCAATTATGATCAAGAACTTTACACTATTAAAAGGAATTTAGAAAATATACTAAGTCAGTTATCAAACTCATCAGATCATGATGAGTTGAAGAAAGCTGAAGAGTATCCGGTAATAATAAAAAATGTTCGTCCCTTTAAGACTGATAGTTTACTTGCAAGGTTAAGTATGTATATTTTTCCGATAGGGATTATTTTAAGAGCATTGTCTATTCCGTTTGATCTGAGAATAATAAACGATCTTAAGACTACAAGGAGATTAAACGGAGAGCTAGATGCCTTGTTGCATAATAAATATGCAACAGATGGTTTAACAACAGCACTAAATTTAAATTGAATTATGCAAGAAAAAATTATATTAGATAGCATTGAAGATGCTATAGAAGAAATAAGGAAAGGAAACTTTATCATTGTAGTTGATGATGAGGATAGAGAGAATGAAGGTGATTTAATTATCGATGCCGAATGTATAACACCAGAGAAGGTTAACTTTTTGGAGACTTATGCTAGGGGGCTTATATGTGCCCCTGTAACAAAAGAGAGGGCTGAAGAGCTGGACTTACCAATGATGGTTACTAACAATACTTCGGTTCATGCAACTCCTTTTACTGTTTCTATCGATTTGCTAACTCATGGTTGCACTACTGGTATTTCGGCTTATGACAGAGCACAAACAATTTTAGCTCTTACGCGTGCTGAAACTGCGCCAGAAGACTTTGGACGCCCAGGACATATATTTCCTCTAAGAGCAGTGTCGAGAGGTGTATTGCGGCGTGCGGGCCATACAGAGGCAACTATTGATTTTGCACGTCTTGCAGGATTATACCCCGCAGGGGCTCTGGCTGAGATTAAAAATGAAGATGGTTCTATGGCCAGACTGCCAGAACTAATGGAGATGGCAAAGAAGTTCGATTTGAAGATTGTTTCTGTTGCCGATTTAATTAAATATAGACTTAAAACAGAATCACTTATAGAAAGAGGCGAAGCAGTTAAACTTCCCACTGAATATGGGGATTTTAAAATGGTTCCTTTCTTGCAAAAAGCAACTGGGCAAGAGCATATTGCACTGATAAAAGGTGAGTGGGAAGAGGATGAGCCGGTTTTAGTGCGTGTTCACTCTTCGTGTATGACAGGAGATATTTTTGGTTCAAAGAGATGTGAGTGTGGCGAACAGCTGCATAAAGCGCTAAAGCTTATAGAAAAAGAGGGTAAAGGGGTTTTAGTTTATCTTAATCAGGAGGGTAGAGGTATTGGACTGATGGCTAAAGCCGAAGCTTATAAATTGCAGGAGGAAGGGCTAGATACTGTTGATGCCAACTTACATCTGGGATATCAGGCCGATGAAAGAGATTACGGTGTGGGTGCTCAGATATTGAGGAGTCTTGATATTAAAAAAATGCGTTTGATGAGCAATAACCCTAAAAAGAGAATTGGTCTTGAGTCATACGGACTTACCGTGGTAGAAAATGTGCCACTTGAAGTTTTTCCTAATGAGTTTAACCAGTTTTATATGGAGACTAAGAAGAAGAAAATGGGACACATTCTCAGAAATATTAAATAGTTATAGAATATAATTCAGAAATATAATATGATCCAGATTTATATTGTTTTTGCGTTTTTGGCTGGTGGTATTATAGCTTGGATTATTGCTTCATTGTTTACAAAATCTAAGACGGTTCCAAAAGTTGAATACAACAACTTGTTGGAATTGAATTACTCACTAAAAAGCGATTTGAGAATTGCTAACGAGAAACTGAACGAAAGTATTGATGCAAGAAAAAATGAAATTGCAGGACTTCATAGGCAACTGAACCTTGAGTTTGAAAATATTGCATCTAAAATACTTGATGAGAAGAGCGAGAAGTTTACTAATCTTAATAGGGTTAACCTCGATTCAATATTGAGACCTTTTGGTGATAACATAGATATGTTTCGCAAGAAGGTGGAAGAGATTTATATGAGTGAGTCGCGTGAGCGTTTTTCGCTTGGACTTGAGCTTAAGAATCTTAGAGATTTGAACGATAGGCTTAGTAATGAGGCTAATAGCCTTACGCAAGCGCTTAAAGGTAATTCTAAGATTCAAGGCGATTGGGGACAGATGATACTTGAGAACATTTTAGAAGGTTCGGGACTGGTAAAGGATAGGGAGTATTTTGTTCAGGAGTTTTTAAAGGACGCAGATGGCCGTCATATGGTTAATGAAAAAGGTGTAAAGATGCAACCAGACGTGATTATTGCTTATCCCGACAAAAGAAATGTGATAATAGACTCAAAGGTTTCGCTAACTGCATATGCTAATTATGTTGCTAGTAATGATGCTGATGAGCAGAAGGTGTTTATACGTGACCATTTAAGATCGGTAAAAAAACATATCGACGAGCTAAGTATTAAGAGTTATCAGGATTATGCTGAAACTCTAGATTTTGTAATGATGTTTATTCCTAATGAACCTGCTTATTTGCTAGCATTGCAACATGAGGAGAAACTATGGCAGTATGCTTATGATAAAAAGATTCTGTTAATTAGTCCCACCAACCTTATTGCTGCACTTAAGCTTATCTCAGATTTGTGGAAAAGAGAATATCAGAACCGAAATGCTATTGAGATTGCAGACAGGGGTGCGGCACTTTATGATAAGCTTGTTAACTTTGTAGCATCACTTACGGAAATTGATACACATCTTGAAAGAGCGAAAAAGAGCTATAATAACGCATATTCTCAATTAAAAATGGGTAGGGGCAATATTATTGGCCAGGCTGAAAAACTGCGTGAGCTGGGAGTGAAAACAAAAAAGTCTCTCCCTTCTTCATTAGTCGATTAGCGCCAACATTAAAATTATAATGACATGTACGAGAGAATTAAAGAACACCTTAAGAATGAACTAAAAAACATTGAAGAGGCAGGGTTATACAAGAATGAAAGAATTATTGTTACCCCCCAAAGTGCAAAGATAAAAGTAGATACAGGGCAAGAAGTTTTAAATTTCTGTGCAAATAATTATCTGGGTCTTTCTGATCATCCACGACTAATTAGTGCTGCTAAGAACGCTCTCGACAACCGTGGGTATGGTATGTCATCTGTGCGTTTTATTTGTGGTACGCAAGACTATCATAAAGATTTAGAGAATACAATTAGCAGATTTTTTCATACCGAAGATACTATATTGTATGCTTCTTGCTTTGACGCAAATGGTGGTTTCTTTGAGCCTCTATTTACAGATGAGGATGCAATAATATCAGACTCACTAAACCATGCTTCTATTATTGATGGTGTGCGTTTATGTAAAGCAAAAAGGTATAGATATGCCAATGCCGACGTAGCAGATTTGGAGGATAAACTTAAAGAAGCCCAGGCTCAGCGTTTTCGAGTAATTGTTACAGATGGTGTGTTTTCTATGGATGGTAATGTAGCTCCATTAGATAAAATAATGGAACTTGCAGAGAAGTACGACGCACTGGTTATGGTTGATGAAAGTCATTCGGCTGGTGTAGTAGGTGAAAAAGGTAAAGGAGTATCTGAACTTTTCAACATGCTGGGAGAGGTTGATATAATTACTGGTACGCTTGGTAAAGCATTTGGAGGTGCAATTGGGGGGTTCACAACCGGAAGAAGGGAAATTATAGATATGCTTCGTCAACGTTCAAGACCATATCTGTTTTCAAATTCTATTCCACCAATGGTGGCTGCATCCGGGGTTGAGGCATTTAATATGCTTGAAGAGACTAATGAACTACAAGACAAGTTGCATGTAAATGTAGAATACTTTATTTCGAGAATGCAGGAGGCGGGATTTGATATTAAGCCTACTCAGTCGGCAATTTGTGCAGTTATGCTTTATGATGCAAAACTATCACAACAATATGCAGAGGAATTATTGAAAGAAGGAATATATGTAACCGGCTTCTATTACCCAGTAGTGCCTAAAGATGAAGCAAGAATCAGAGTTCAACTTTCTGCAGGCCACCAGCGTGAGCATCTTGATAAAGCTATTGAGGCTTTTTTTAAAGTAGGCAAAGAGTTAAAAGTAATTTAATTGAATTGAACTGCATTTAACTGAATCGATTCTAATTGAATTAAATTAATAGATAAAATTGAAATAATTTATTTCAATTAAAATATAATTAAGAGTCTACATGCCTCTGACATACAGGTCTATATGTTTTATGGAAAACAATAAATATAAGCTAGAATAATAGTATATATAAATTGAAAAACAGTGAATAGAAATTAGAAAAACATGAAAGCATTAGTAAAGTTAAGACCTGAAAAGGGAATTTGGATGGAAGAAGTGCCAATTCCACCAATAGGAGTGAATGATGTTTTAATTAAAATAAAGAAAACATCTATTTGTGGCACCGACTTACATATATACAAATGGGATGAATGGTCGCAAAGAACTATTAAAACCCCAATGACCATTGGTCACGAATATGTGGGAGAAATTGTTGATTTGGGTAGCGGTGTAGAAAATATTAAAGTTGGTGATCGCGTTACGGGGGAAGGGCATATTGCCTGTGGTCATTGTAGAAATTGCAGAAGAGGTAAACTTCATGTTTGTGAAAATACAATTGGCGTAGGTGTAAACAGAGATGGTGCTTTTGCCGAGTATCTATCATTGCCGGCTGCAAATGTAGTAAAAGTAGATAGTCGCATTACAGATGACATTGCATCAATTATGGACCCATTTGGCAATGCAACCCATACTGCACTTTCATTTCCTCTAATTGCAGAAGATGTGCTTATTACTGGGGTAGGGCTTATAGGTAGTATGGCAACAGCAATATGTAAATTTGCAGGTGCACGATACATTGTGGTTAGCGATTTTAGTGAGTATAGACTTGAAATTGCAAAGAAAATGGGAGCTACTGTAACGGTTAATCTCTCGAAAGGTGAAACAGTTGCTCAAGCAGTATAGAATCTAGGTATGAGAGGATTTGATGTCGGTCTTGAAATGTCTGGGTCTCCTGCAGGATTTAAAGAGATGGTTGAAAATATGTATAATGGTTCTAAGATTTCTTTACTTGGTTTACTTCCTAATTCCACTACAGTCGATTGGGATAAAATAATCTTCAAGTCACTTACCCTTAAAGGTATTTATGGACGCGAGATGTGGGAAACCTGGTATCAAATGGAGCAGATGTTGATTTCGGGTCTTGATTTAACGCCAATTATTTCACACCGTTTTAGTGTAAATGATTTCCAAAAAGGCTTTGATGTTATGGAAACTGGGCAGTGTGGTAAAGTGATTTTAGATTGGCAAGATTTAGACTAACTAGACCTAGAAAATTAAGCATTTAATAAGCTATCTAAAAACTAGATTTAGTATAATAAGTTTAAATTTTAATTTTGAGAAGACTTGCTGCCTTATCAAGCAGGTTAATTCTTTTGAGTAGATGAGTTGATTCTTTTGGCTTATCTATTTTTTCATCCACTTCTTTAGGATAGCTATAATCATCTATAAGAGCAATGTTCTCTACTTGCCAATTGTTTAATGTTGTAATTTCTCCAAGCAAGAGTTTCATCTGCTCGGATGCAATTTTCAATAAATCGCTTTGAAGTACTGATTTCTTAACTTGTTCTTTTGCCAGATACTGAATATCTTGAAGATCTTTTCTGCTAATGAAATTAAATAAATCATCTTCAAAATAATAATAATTGAAGTCGGTCTCTAATGATAATATCTCTGGTTTAGGGAAATTCATCAATTTTATCACTTTTTTCTCTTCATCAATCTCCCATTTGCACTTATTTACGTCATATCCAATTAAGACATTTGCACGAACAATGACTAAGGCTTTTTTTGTAGAAGGAATAACTTTAAGTAGTTTTTTTGTATTCTCATAGTTAAATATCTCATTCATTTGTCCCTCTGCAACAACTATCTTAAAAACTCTTTTTATACTCTCAATAACAGTGTGTGATGAAGTTTTAGTGGTGGCTGTGCTGTTTCTGGCTTGCCTTAATTGTAAAGATAAATAAGTGAATATTGCACCTATAACTAGACTTATTACTATTATTCCTATAACATTTGGATTGGATCCATATTGAGGTCTAAAAAACGTGCTATAAATAACTCCAATCAACAATATGATAATTATTGCAGCAATAATTCCTACTGTAACTCTGATTTTTTTTGTCATAATTATCGATATATGTTTAGAATATCAAAAATAGTAATAAAGGTTTGATTAATAGGGTAAGATGAAGTGAAAATAAATAATTTTATGGAATTGAATGGTTAGGCAAAAAACAAAAGATTTCAATCTGAAATATTATAACTAAATTTGTAGTTAGTTATATACATATTCAAACTACTAAAAAAATTAATAGCTATATGAAACAACTTATTATCTTCCGCCACGGAAAAGCAGAACAAGACACAATGGCTAAAGATGATTACGATAGAGCTCTTACAGAAAGAGGAAGAAAAAATGCTACTGATATGGGAGCATTTATTCAAAAGAAAATTGGAACCCCCGACCTGATTCTCTCTTCATCTGCAAAAAGAGCACACGAAACAGCTATACTAGCAGCTGAAGGTATGGAATACTCCATAAAGAATATTCAAACCGACCAAAATCTATATTTTGCACCGGCACGCTGGATTATGAATGTAATTTCTAAATTACCTGATGATATAAACAGTTGTGTTTTCATCGGTCATAATCCCGGGCTTACCGATTTAATAAATATATTAGGCGTAAATCTCGATAATTTACCTACCGCATCAACTGCATGCTTCGAATTTAATGTTGAGTCTTGGAAAGAAATAACAACCGAGCATGCAAATTTCAAATGGCTTAAAGTAGCTAAAGAGTTATGATTGAGAAAACAATAGCCAGGCAACTACTAGAGTTATAATTACATTAAATGTTTGGGCAGTAAGAAATGACCAAATATATCTTGAGTTCTCCTTCTTAAAGATATAGCGGAAGTCTGTCTCAAGTCCTATACAAATAAAAGCTAATGAAAATAGTAACTCTCTGGAACCTTTGTTGGCAATACGCGATAATTCTTTTCCAATTTCCATATCAAAAGCAAAGCTAAATACTAGGGAGGCTACAAGAAAACCTAATACAAACTTTGGAAATCTATCCCAAAGAACACTACCGGTTGGTCTTATTTCGTTATTTGTTCCTTTATACGACCAGTATATTGAAATAACGAAGGCTGCTACTCCTAGCAACACGTTTTGAGCCGACTTAATAATTACACTATACTGCTCGGCAGTTTCTCCAATAAACTTACCAGAGGCAACTACTGCTGCTGTTGTATCAATTGTGCCTCCTAGCCATGCTCCGGCAACTTCTTGTGATAACCCCATTAGGTTTGCAAGATATGGCAAAAGATACATCATTGGAATGGCTACAATCAATACCAGTGAAATTACAAATGAAAGTTTCTTAGGATCTCCTTTTATTGCCCCACTTGTTGCAATAGCTGCAGATACACCACATATTGAGACTGAACTAGAAAGCAGCATCGACATTTCTTTATCTATCTTAAATACCCTGGTTGCAATCCAAAAACTGAAGTACCAAACTGCAAGTACTACTATAAGTGCTTGAACCATTCCGAGTGCACCTGCTCTCATAATTTCTCTAAAGAGTATTGAACTACCTAAAATTACCAAACCCGCCTTTATGTAATACTCACTTCTTACAGCAGATTCAAGCAATTTTGGAAGGCCAACAGTATTTCTGATAACCAATCCTATTAGAACGGCAAAAAAAACTGATTCCAAACCAATTGTTTTAATTGGAGCAAGTGATGATAAATAGCTTGCTAGTTGTGCTAAAACGTAAATAAATGCGAAGGAGATAAAAAACTGACCTTTATCCTTATTACCCATAAAAAGATATCCCAAATATGCTAGGACTGCTATTATTAGAGAAAAATACATCTTATTCAACATAATAGAAGGCACAAGTATTACTAATACTAATATAATAGCTCCTATGAGTGTTGCGACCCAGTCTTCGTTTCTTAGAGATTTTAACATAATAAGTTGGATTACTTTTAACTAAACAAGTATTTATATTTCTTATATGATTTAGACTATCTGGCAAAAATATGAATATTTTGCATAAAATGAATCATTTTCTTCATTTTAATTTATAATCTGATATATATTAAAAGTCTATAACCCTTTGTTGGTCGATGAAAACATAGGGTTTGTCTATTTGATTTGTTGTAAGAGACACCTTAGTATATTTTTGTTGCAGTTGATTAAAGTTTCATCTATACTATTTATAAATTTATTTTATGAAAAAATTCTATTTCTTTGTAACCCTATTTTTGCTGTCAGTATTTGCACTTTCTGCACAATCTGATGTTAGTCGCAGTATTACAGGCGAATTGTTTTCTGAATCCACACAAGAACCTATACCACAAGCTAATATTAGAGTCTTGCAAAAATCGGATAGCACTTTTATAACAGGTAAAGCATCAGATTTAGATGGACGTTTTAGTATTCCTGTTAGAAATGGTTCATATATTTTACAAATATCATTCATAGGTTATACAGATCTATTTGAAGATGTAGTAGTGTCTTCTTCAACACCTGTGGTGAATCTCGGCAGGCTAACTTTGAGTGTTGATAATATATTATTATCTGAAACGGTTGTTACTGCAAAAGCTGCAGAGATAGTTGTTAAAGGTGATACACTTGAGTATAATGCCGATTCATATAAGGTTACAGAAAGTGCTGTACTTGAAGATTTATTGAAGAAAATGCCAGGTGTAGAAATAGATACTGAGGGTAATATCACAGTTAATGGCAGATCTATTACTAAAATATTAGTAGACGGTGAAGAGTTCTTTAGCAACGACCCGAAAGTAGCGTCTAAAAACTTGCCCGCAAATATGATCGAAAAACTACAGGTTCTTGAAAGAAGATCAGAAATGGCCCAAATGACGGGCTTTGATGACGGTGACGAGGAAAACGTTATAAACCTAACAGTTAGACCTGGTATGAAGGAAGGATTATTTGGTAGTGCCTTTGCTGGATATGGGAGTAAGGATAGATATGAAGGCAACGTAATGGTTAATTACATGAAAAACAACGACCAATATACGGTGCTTGGAGGAATAAATAATACTAATAATGCAGGATTCTCTGACCTGGGTACCGCTATGTTTGGAAGCATGGGCGGAAGAGGTGGTCGTGGAGGAATGTTTGGAGGCAGTAATGGTATTTCAACCTCTGGTAATATTGGGGGAAACTTTAGCAAGGAGTTCTCATCAAAATTTAAACTAGGAGGAAATGTGCGATATGGCTATACAGACACTGAAGTAATTTCAGATGTATTCACTCAAAATATTCTAAGCGCCGGCAACACATTAGAGGATGAATTCAATAGATCTAACAATATGAGTGAAAATTTTAATATGGATTTAAGGTTAGAGTGGGATCCAAATGAATATACAAAATTGATATTCCGTCCCAATGCTTCAATATATAATAACTCCAGATCTGAAACCGGAGAATTTAATACAATAGAAGAATTAACAGGTGACAAAATTAACGATGGACTTTCAGACTACTACTCGGAAGGAAAGGGTAGTGAGGTAGGTGGAAGGTTAGATTTTAGCCGTAAACTAGGAGATGATGGAAGGGTAATAAGTGCTCAATTTAATGGAAGTATTGGTAATTCAGAAAATAACGGAACCAGTGTTTCAGAAACTATGTATTACAGAGGTACTCGTCCAAACGATATAATAGATCAGCGTTTCACTAATATAAATGATAATAGTTCTTGGCGTGGTTATATCTCATATGTAGAGCCAATAGGTAAGAATAATTTTATACAACTCGCCTATCAGTATAGACAAAATGTTTCAGTTTCAGATAGAGATACACGAACCGAAGAAGTACCAGGGTCTGGTAACTACAATGTACTTGATACTCTATACAGTAAGCGTTTAGATAACAGTTTTATACGTCAGGAATTAGAGCTCAATTTTCAATCTATTAGAGAGAAATATGATTATATGGTTGGGTTTTCTATGCAACCATCTAGCTCTCGAAATACAACATTCATTGGCGAGCAAATAATTGATACACTAAGGCAGGATGTTATTAACTTTGCTCCCATGGCTCAACTCAATTATCGTTGGAATAGAAATACTAATCTAAGAATAAGGTATTTTGGTAGCACAAATCAACCTTCTGTTACTCAGCTTTCTCCTGTAATTGATATTTCAGATCCATTAAATACAAGGTTTGGTAATCCCGATCTTAAACCATCGTTTGAGCACAGATTAAATGTTAGATATCGTTCTTCCAATCCCGAGAAAGCAAGCTCATTTAATGCATTTGCAAATGCTGGCTATATGACTAATGATGTTGTGTCACTCACAGCAACAGACATATCATCTGGTAGAAAAATTACTACATATGAGAATATTGCAGGTAACTGGAATGCAAATGGCCGTGTTATGTTGAATATGCCTTTTAAAAATATTAAGTTCTCACTATTCTCAATGTCCTTTGCAAGTTATAATCACTCTAATGGATATACCGGAACCTACACTGCAACAGATGAAATAGTAAACCCCGACAATATAAATATAATGAGGGATAAAAACCTTAGCAAGAGGCTGAATTTAAGCGAAACATTAGGTATAAACTATCGCTCAGATCAATTTGATTTTAGTGTAAGAGGCAATATGAGTTACAATAATGTAACAAACAGTCTAGAAGGGCAACGCGATCAAGAGTATTTTAATTATGGAGCTAATGCAAGTACATCAATATATCTTCCATTAGATTTCACCCTCGAGAGCGATATAAATTACTCAACCAACTCGGGTTATGCCGATGGATTTGAGCAAAATGAGTGGTTGTGGAATGCTTCGCTTCAAAAAACAGTTTTTAAACAAAAGAATGGCACAATTCGTTTTAAGATATATGATATATTGCAACAAAGAAGCAATATAAGCAGAAGTGTTTCGTCAAACTATATACGCGATACAACAACTAATACTTTAACAACCTACTTTATGGTGCATTTTGTATATCGTTTCAACATCTTTAAGGGTGGTGCCACACAAAGCGATATGATGCAAAATAGAAGAGGCCCAGGCTATGGTCACGGAAGAATGTAATCAAACTTAAATTCATATATTATGAACAACAAAATACGTCGAAATCGGCAAATAACATGGAATAATGTGTTTGTTCACATATTGTTATGGGGGATAATTTTTATCCTCCCATACTTTTTTATGGATAATGAACAGTTGTTTAACTGGCGTCCTTTTTTAAGGTCTTTACCCGGATTGGTTGGCTTTATGCTAGTGTTTTATGTGAATTATTTCATATTTATTGAGAAGCTGCTGTTTAAAGGAAAAATAAAAGGTTTTATTATTTATAATATACTACTCATTGCCTTTGTTGCATTTCTAATGAATTACAGCTGGGTTTGGCTCGATGCTCTTATGCCAAACTTAAGACCTCGATGGCTAGGAAGAAGGGGCCATGGTATTTCAATAATGCATATTGTTCGCAATTCTACATCGCTTTTCTTGATACTAGGATTAAGTGTTGCATTCAGAATGACATTCAGGTTGTTTGAGGTAGATAATGAGCGTAAAGAGCTTGCAAAGGCTAAATCTGATGCAGAGCTTCAAAATTTAAAGAATCAGATTAATCCACATTTTCTACTCAATACTCTAAATAATATATATGCTTTAATAGAATTCGATCCTCCAAAAGCTCAAAAAGCAGTAGTTAGTTTAAGTAAGCTTCTCAGGCATTTATTATACGACAACAATCAAGCCTATGTGCCATTGAAGCAAGAGATTAATTTTATGCATAACTACATAGACTTAATGAGAATAAGGCTTTCTGATAATGTTAAACTCACAGCTGAATTTAGTAATACTGAAAAAGGAAATACTCTTATTCCTCCTTTAATTTTTATATCTTTGATAGAAAATGCATTTAAACATGGTATAAGTGGAGATAAACCATCGTTTATTGATGTTTCATTGGAAGAGCAACCCGATGGTAAAGTTAAATTCGAATGCAAGAATAGTTATTTTCCCAAGACTGAATCGGATAAAAGCGGTAGCGGTATAGGTCTCGATTTAGTAAAAAGAAGGCTCGAACTTTTAAAATTGGGCAGCTATAAATGGGAAACAAAAATTGAAAACGATACATACTCAACTCTACTTATTCTCGATACAAAAACAATAACGGATGATACTGAATTGTTGGATAGTTGATGATGAACCTCTGGCTGTTTCTTTGTTGGAATCTTATGTTAATAAAGTTCCTTTTTTGAAGTTAACCGGCATGTATAGTAATGCACTGTCTGCAATGCAGAATATCGCGAACGAAAAAGTAGATGTTTTGTTCCTCGACATCCAAATGCCCGAAGTTAATGGGATGGATTTTGCACACACAATCAGCATACATACACGAGTTATTTTTACAACTGCCTTTAGCGAATATGCTGTAGAAGGTTACAGGGTTAATGCCTTGGATTACCTGTTAAAACCATTCTCTTTCGAAGAGTTTGTAGTAGCAGCTAAAAAAGCGTATAACTGGTTTGAAATCATAAAACAAAAACCAATCCCCGAATTAGAAAAGGAGAGAGAGAAAGTAGGAATATTTGTTAAGTCAGAATACAAGTACCTTCACATTATATACGATGATATTATATATATAGAAGGATTAAAAGATTATGTAAAGATATATACTCTAGATAGCATTAAACCAATATTGTCATTAATGAGCCTTAAACAATTAGAGGAAGATTTACCCTATGGTAAATTTGCTAGAGTGCACCGATCCTATATAATTAACGTTGATAAAATATCGAGTATCAATAAAAATAGAATTGTAATTAATAAAAAGCAGATACCAATTGGCGAGACTTATAAAAAGCAGTTTATGGCATTAATAGATAATAAATGAAATAAAAAAGAAGAAAACATCTAGTTTCCTTCTTTTTTATACTCGTATTATTGTTTAGCTTACGAAAGCGATGCTGTAATCATCCAAACAGCTTTTTCATGACCTGAAATCAAATCACTAATAAGTGCCACAGTGCCTTCATCATTGTTCTCACCAGCTGCTTCCAAAACTTCACGTTCAATAGAAATTAGTTCTTTTAGATAATCCAATATATGTTTTCCAATTGCATTTGGATCACTAACAACGCCAGACTCCTTTATAGTGGCAACTTTTAAGTATTCACTAAAGTTGTGTGAAGGAACACCTCCAAGCATTAAAATACGTTCTGCAACTTCATAAATATGATCTGCTGCTTCGTCATAATACTCTTCATATTTTTCGTGAGCTTCAAAAAACTGAACCCCTTTAACATTCCAGTGAAAGCCTCTAAGGTTAGTATAATATAACTGCAGATTAGCTAATAGTTTCTGTAAACCTTCTACTGTAGTTTCTGTACTCTTAGGATCTAATTGTAAATAATTTAATGTTTTCATAATTCTTTTTGATGTTTTTGTTAATTGATTACTAGAACAAATGTACCAAAAAAACACTGAATTAACAAGTTAAAATGCTAATATCATAAATAGAATAAATCTATGTTTAGAGTCCTACAATCTGCCCGCAGCCTTTAAATAAGCGGTCTCAGCAATTTTATATGCACTATTGGCACTTATAACTTCCGAGTGCGCTTGTTGCCACATCGCTTGCGCCTCCATTAAATTAGATAAAGTTTCAAGTCCCGACTCATATCTATCACTACTTTCACGCAAATTCTCTTCAGCCTGATTCAAAGATCGTTTAGTAAGCACCATTCTTGCCTCAGACTCACTATATGCTTGCGATGCTTGTTGAATTTCAAGCTCCATCTTTTCCGTAAGCTCATCTCTTTGCAGTGAAGCCATCCTTTTCTCAGCCATAGCACTACGTACCTTATTGCGCCCTTCACCCCAGTGAAAAAGAGGAATACTTACATTAACAACTGCCGAAAACGCAGTATTATCAAGCAGCTTACTATCATTTAACTTCAGCCCGTTTGCATAACCCATATTTCCTGCAATGCCAACGCTTGGCAAGAAATCACTTTTAACAAGTTGTACCTGCCGTTCTTTTAACTCAATCTGTTTAGAAAGAAGTTCATATTCAGGTCTCGAAAACAGGTTGGGGAGGGGAACAACTTTGCTATTTTTATTTTTCATGTAATCTTCTTTTTTCCGAGGTCCCTCAATATTACTAGAGCCATCAATGTTCAGATAAGTCTCGTTGTCTAGAACACCATCACTATCTAGAGCACCATCACCAGCCATAACATGTTCAACCTTTATTTCAGAGTTTAAAGGCAACCCAATGATATGGCAAAGATTCATCATTGCAAGTCTAACACCATTTTCGGCCCTCAATAATTGAAGTTCCACCTCATTAAGCTTAACCTGCACCTTAAGTAAATCATTCCTCGGCACCATACCAGCATCATACGCATTAGCTACATCAACCACCAACTGTTTTACAAGCTCATTATAAGCACCAGCAGTCTTTGCAAGCTCAAGCGTCTCAACATAAGTCCAATATGCCACATCAACCTGCATTATTACCTCATTACGTGTCTTCGCTTCATTCAGTTGCGCCATCTCAGCACCAATCTTAGACATATTGTATGCAGAGCTAATCTTTCCGCCCATATAAATCGGCATCTCAACTCTTAGTCCGGCTGTATAAGTAGCGTTAGGCATCAACCTCAAATCCATTCCCGGAAAGTAAGCATACTCCTTAAAAATAGGCATACCATCAACTGTAGTTAGTATATTTGGCACCAACTCTCCCGAAGCATCCGGAATATAAGTAGGAAGATGAAAAGATGGAACTGATTTCTCTAAAGAAGCCGTAGTAAGTAAATAGTTTCCCGTTGCAGTTATCTTAGGTAGGAAGTTAGATTTGTATGCCCTAACGTTATAACCCGCCATTTCACTGCCCTCAGCAGCAATAGCAATCTGCTTGTTATTCTTTAGAGCCATCTCTCTGCTACTTTCTAAAGTCAGAGGTTCCTGAGCCGACAACGAAGAACTCATAAAAACCAATAAATATGTTAGAACAAATATATTTAATCGCATTACTTAGTAATTTTTATTTTAAAGAATAGAGAATAGAATAGGGGAATCACAATCAGAGTAATAAGCGTGCCAATCAACAGGCCACCCATAATAGTAACAGCAAGAGGACCAAATAAATCATCACCTAAAAGTGGAATCATCCCCAAAATTGTTGTCAACGAAGCCATCATCACAGGTCTAAATCTTCCCGAAGAGCTACTCAGCAAAGCCTCAACAGGATCAACACTATCGCTAAGTTGCAACTCAATCTCATCCATCAAAACAATTCCATTTTTTATAATCATTCCCACTAAACCAAGTACTCCCACAATTGCAACAAACCCAAAAGTCTTGCCCGATGCCAGCATTCCAAAAATAACACCAATAAGTAAAAGAGGAATGCAACAAATAATAATAAGAGGTTTTCTATAATCTTTAAAAAGCATAATCAGAATTGCAATTATCAATATAATTGCAAGAGGAAAATATTTAAATAAATACTTGCTCGACTGCTCACTGGCCTTTATCTCGCCCTCCCAATGCATTGTGTAGCCGTGTGGCAACTCAATAGCCTCAATTTGCTCTGCAATAGTTTGCCTGGCATCTTCAGTGCCCACACCTTGCACCGGACTACCCTGGGCTCTCATTGCCCTCTGTCCATCGTAACGTATCACCAGCGGGTCTTCCCACCCAAGGCTTATACCATCAGTAACCTGGCTCAGGGGAATAGTTCTGAGCGCCTCCTCCAAAATATCCTCTTCAGAATAAACACCAGTCATAAGTCCCTGCATTAAATCCTTATTTAAAAATCCAAGCGACGGCAGCATACTAAACATTTGTGCATTATCAAGCGACTCAATAGCATTTCCCTTACTGTCAACACTTTTTAGGTAAATTGTCTGTCTATGACTCCCGTCGTAATAAGTACTTGCCGGAATTCCCCCCGTGGCACTCAATAAAGACAAAGCCACATCCTGCCTGCTCAACCCCACATTACGTGCAATAGGCTGATTATAATTTACCATAAGCACCGGTGTTTGTGCTTCCCAATTATTCTGAGTAAGGTGTATTGCATTGCTGTTTTCCATTATCTCAAGAGCTTCTGAAGTAAGATTGCGTAGCACGGCAGGGTCCGGACCGTTAAACTGCACCTCTATAGGATGCTTTTTATACATCAGGTTATACCTTTTCAATCTGATAAAAGCATCCGGATAATTTTCAGTCAAAAACTCTTGTATCTCACCCATAGTGGCCACCAATTCTTTGGGAGAGGTGTAATCAACAATTAGCTCACCATAAGAAAGAGATGGATCGGCCATACTCCTCACCAAGTTATATCTGGCAGGAGTGCCACCAACAGAAGTAGTTACATGTGTAATCTCTTCACGCGAAAGCAGATAATCTGTAATCAACTCCAAGTCATTCGATACCCTTTCACTCGTGTGACCTTCAGGAAGTTTATACTCAATATATAGCTGATCGTAATTCATATCCGGAAAAAACCCTTGAGGAAGAAAACGATAACACCCAATAGCAATAAGTAAAAGCACTACTGCTGCACCAATTGTAACCGTCCTATGTTTTAAAGTCCATGTTAAAACCAATCTCAATCCCTTATATAATTTATTATCATACGGATCTTTTCCAACCTTATCCTTCTTTATCTTCAGCATCCTATCAGCCTGAATTGGCACATAAACAAGTGCCAGCACCCAGCTTAATAAAAGAGAAACAGCCAATACAATAAAAAGGTCTCTTACATAATGACCAGCCGTATCAGGAGAAAGATAGATAGGGAAAAACGCAAGAATAGCAATCAATGTTGCACCAAGTAGAGGCATTGCAGTTTTCTTTCCGATGCTAGTCAAAGCCTCTTTTCGTGGTTTACCTCTCTGCAAATCAATAAGAATGCCATCTAACACCACTATGGCATTATCCACCAGCATCCCCATTGCAAGAATAAATGAACCAAGCGAAACACGCTGCAAAGTACCCCCTGTAAGATTAAGAATAAGAAGAGAACCCAGTACAATTATAACAAGGTTAAAACCAATAATCATACCACTTTTAAAACCCATAAAAAATATAAGAAGTAGTATCACTATAACAACCGACTCAACCAAATTTAGCATAAACGAATTAAGTGAGTCGCTAACCCTCTCGGGTTGAAAAAACACTTTGTGAAGCTCCATCCCAACCGGAATACGAGAATCTGTAAGCTCACTAATGCGTGCTTCAACTCTCTTTCCAACTTGTGTTATATCAGTTTCAGATAAAGCAGAAATACTAATACCCAAAGCTTTCTGATTATCATATTTCATCTCATTTCTAACAGGGCTGTCATAACCGGTGTATACTTTGGCAATATCTTTTAATCTAAACTGATCGCCCTGATGCCCCTGCAGTAAAAGCTCACCAATATCCTCGGCATTTCTATATTTATCATTAACCGTAACCCTCAAAGACATATCTCCGGCATCATAATATCCCGAGTATACTGTTTTGTTTTGCCCGCTTAAAGTTGATAGCACCTCCGCAGGTGAAATACCAATATTGGCAATCTTGTCTTCATACATCTCAATATAAATGCACTCCTTGCCCTCACCATAAATATCTACCCGCGACACTCCCTCTACAGCAAGCAGCTCTCTCTTAATTAGTTGTGCATAATCGCCCATCTCCCTATCACTGTACCCATCCGAAGTCATGGCATAAAACATACCCATCACATCACCAAAATCATCTTTCACTATCGGAATTGAAGCACCTTCGGGAAGTTGAGCCTGAATATCATTAACCTTTCTGCGCAATATAGACCATTGATTGTCAACATCATTATTCGGCACCAGAGTTGAAAGTCCTATTGTTATCATAGAAAGATCGTTCATAGAGCGACTCTCCACAAATTCAATATTCTTCATCGTGCGAATAGACTTTTCTAATAAGTCTGTCACCTCAAGCTCTACCTGATGAGCCGATGCCCCCGGGTATGTAGTAACCACCAGGGCCTGCTTAACAACAATCTCAGGGTCTTCCAGTTTACCCATATTGGTTATTGCTAAAACGCCTCCAATTAAAAGGCAAGCTACCAAAAAATATATAAGCTTACGGTTGTCTAGCCCCCATTTTCCATAATCTATCATAGCAAACCTCCAACATTAGTTGATGATACCGGCGAAAGAAGTTTCACCCTCTCCCCCTCTTTAATAGAATAAACGCCAGCTGTAACAACCACATCATTCACATCAAGCCCTTGCGAAACAACCACAGTACCATCAGTTAGTATTTGAGTTATAGTTATATCCTGTTCAGAAACCGTTTCATTTGCAGTATTATAGGTCCACACTTTAGCTTTCCCATCTCTTTGAAAAACAGAAGAAATAGGAATGGAAACTGTTTGTGCAGATTCATTCTTAAAATTAATTGTCACCATAACAGACATGCCCGGTCCCGGTTTCACATCATCACCACCCCTCATTCTAAAACGCATTGTATAAAGCTGATTAGCATTAGCTTTTGGAGTGATACCAATAAGCTCCAATGAAAATGTAGAACTCGGAAACACATCGGCACTGCAAAAGAAATCGGCAAACTGTTCCCTTTTGATATAATCTGTAGTAGGAATATTAATCTCCACTTCACCCACACCCTCTGTAATCATCGATATTGCAGGTATACCTGCACCAATAGTTTCACCCGGTTCAAACAAGCGCTTATTAATATACCCGTTTGAAGGAGCAAACAATTTAGTATCATTCAGTGCGTTTTTGTGAGCCTCTAATTTTGCAGAGATTTGCTGAAACCCATATTTAGCCTTATCATAATCATTGGGCGTTACCGAACCTTTTTCATAAAGCTCAGTTATCCTGTCAACCTCACTTTTTACTCTATTATACTCTGCTGTAGTAGCCTCAAGTTGAATCTCGAAATCTCTTGAATCAATTTGCGCAATCAGCTCACCTTTTCTAACATAAGAACCCACATTTGCATTCACTTTAGCAATTGGTCCACTCACTCTAAAAGCCAAATTAACCTCAGATGCAGCAACCACCTTTCCCGGATAAGTTTTACTACCTGCCATTCCATACGCTTTCACAGTATCTGCTTTAATGCTTCTAATCTCATTTTTACTACTGCCAACATCCTTGCAGCCATTAAAAATCAGAAGACAACTCATTATAACTGTACCTATTTTTACATACATATTTTCTACTCTTAATTTAAGCTTGCAAAGATACTGCTACAATCATTTTATTCTGTTGCCTATATTTCGTGTATATTGTTCAAAAAGTCTTATTTAAACCGAATATAGTATTCTTATTACAATAATATTGTTATATTTGGCGTAATTAACAAACACAATAGTATGAGTAATGAATATCAATTTCTGGATAATAGTTATCTAAAACTCGATAGCTCGTCAACTGATTTTAATGAGTTAAAAGCAAAGATTCCCCTCATTCTCGATGCAGGGGTAGTAGTATTTGTATGTCTTAAAGGAGAAGGCAAGATAGTAGTTGATATGCAAACAATAAGTATACGCCGAGGAAGCATTGTAATTCTACTCCCATATTCAGTTATACAATTGGCCGATATATCAGATGATACAAGGATTACACTTATAGCCACCGGAATGGGTTTTCTAGACAAGCTAGCACTATCGCAGCCAGTTGAGAATTATGTAGAAAAGATTAGAGAAATGCCATGTTTGCAACTAAATGAAAATCAACTTGAACAAGCAAAGAAGATATACCTATTTGTAGAAGAACTATATAAAGAAGCTACTGGTCCTTTAAAACAAGAAATAAGAAGCTCCTTACTAACCCTTTTAGCTCTAGAGATAGTTACCCTTTTTGCCGAAAATAAAGAATCTGGTAATCCAAGACTATCACGTCAAGATCAGGTGTTCCGTAATTTCACTATCTCGCTAGCAAAAAATGTAAGTCAGCATAGAACTGTAGAGTTCTATGCCAATGAAGCATGTTTAACCCCCAAATATTTTTCAACCGTTATAAAAAAACGGTCCGGCAAGTTGCCAATGGATTGGATAACAGAGCGAACAATAGTTCTAATTAAGTTCTTACTTCATAATAGTGATAAATCCATTCAAGAAATATCCAACGATCTTAATTTTCCAAATCAATCGTTTTTTACACGATATTTTAAAAACCATACAGGATTCACACCCTCGGCATTTAGATTAAACGTGTAGTCGCCATCAGATTAAAAATGTGATTGTCCATTAACTTAAAAGTGTAATTGCCCATTACTTCTTAACCTCACTAATTGCCTCAACCCAATCATCGTTATTCTTGCAAACACTGCATTTGGCCATCTCATTTTTCGCAATTTGTTTTGTACTTCCACACTTGTAGCAGGCATACACACCATCAGCAGGCATCACCTTATACTTATTGTGCAATAGATCGGGCCATACGGGCAGTCCGGGCTTCACCTCATCATCTTTAAACGGAAGTATACTCACCTCACCCGAGGTCTCTAAAATAGCCGCTTTTACCTGTCCCATATGAGAAAAGCTGTGAAATCTCAACGAAGCAAAAAACTCATCCCCAGCAAGCACCTTATTTTTCAAAGCCTCTTTAGAAACTTTTCCATCTCTAATAATATACATGGGCTCACCCTCAAGTAAATCCTCTATCTTATCAGAATTTTCAATTAGCTTGGTTATCAGCCAATACACAAAGAAAACCACCGCAAAGGCCACTAATGAATTTAAAATACCAATATCTTTATAAATCATGGGGTCACCTGCTGCCGACCCAAGTGAGATGATTATAAGCAGTTCAAAAATTGATAATTGACTAACACCTCTTCTTCCTGCTACTCTTAATCCAAGAAATATGAGTAAAAACATTATTACAGCACGTAAAGCTATCTCAAGAAGAAAACTCACACTTTTATCACCAAACAGTAATTCATGCCAATTCATAATCAACCAATTTTTAAACATTTATGAAAAGTTAAACTGCTTCTCGTTATTGCATATACAATCAAGCCATATGCATGCATCGATAATAAAACATTATAAATATACTTTTGTTCTTTTTACATGATTGTAAAAACATTACTTTCATAATCATCTAAGTATATGAAAACTAGTTAATCAAGCATAAATAACTTTTATATCAGGCAATATTATGAACCATACACATTTTTTCTCTGTTTAGGAGATAGAGCTTTCAATTAAGGAACTCATAAAATTTATCTATTATGGACAAATTAAGAATAAAAGGAAACTGGAATGAATTAAAAGGTCGTGCAAAACAAGAATGGGCAAATTTAACCGACGACGATTTACTTTATGTAGAAGGCAAAGAGGATGAACTTTTAGGGAGAATCCAAAATAGAACAGGTAAAACTAAGGATGAAGTTAGAAGTTGGTTCGATAGAGAATTAGATAATGTATAATCAAACAATTAATTATTAATTCTTAAAACCGATAATTATGCATTTCGGAAAACAAGCAGAAGTACTAAACGATTTAGTAAAGATAAATAACGATAGAGTAGAAGGTTACAAAAAAGCTGTAGAAAATCTTGAAGCTGATGATGCAGATCTAAAAGTAGTATTTCAAGAAAAAATAAACGAAAGTCACGCCTTCCATAGCGAGCTTGCAGCCGAAGTTGCACTCTTGGGCGAAAAAATTGCCACTGGCACTATGGCTTTAGGCAAAATATATCGAGCATGGATGGATGTAGGTGCCTTTCTTACCGGAGGAGACCGCAAGGTAGTGTTAAATAACTGCGAACGAGGCGAAGATGCAGCAATTACTGCATACAACACAGCTCTAGAATCGGATGAATTAACACCTACCCAAAGAGAAATACTACTTAGTCAACTTCAGATAATTAAATTATCTCACAACGAAATAAAAGCACTAAGAGACGCTCTGTAATTTTCATACATATCTTTCATTTGACTGCACCCCACAGGCACCTCACAAGCCTTTGGGGTGTTTTGAACTTAATTGCTATATCTTTGTTTTAGTATCACGAAATTTAACACAAAAAACATATAAACACCTTTATGTACAAATATTTAATTACATCACTTTTTCTTATAGTGAGCCTGTTCGCATTTACTCAAAACGGCACTGTAAAGGGTAGAGTGTATAATCAAAAAAACAACGAACCACTTGAGTTTGCAACAGTTCAAATTCAGGGAACCGTAATTGGAACAACAACAGACCTCAACGGCAATTACGAGATATCCGGCCCTCCCGGTTTTGTGCGACTAATGGTTAGCTATGTAGGTTTTGAAACCACATTATCTGCCGAAGTGCATATTCAGGGCAATCAAACAGCATTTATAGATTTAGCTGTGCCCGAATTGGCAACACTTATAGATGAAGTGGTGGTGCGCCCCACTATGAATCTAAAAAAGATAGAGAGCCCCGTGTCATATCTTACAATAGGCGTTAGAGAAATAGAAAAAGCAGCCGGTGTAAACCGCGATGTATCAAAAGCCGTGCAGTCGCTCCCCGGAGTGGGTGCAACAGACCCCAATCGAAACGACCTTATAGTGCGTGGCGGAGGTCCTTCAGAAAATGTATTTTATCTCGATGGCATAGAAATACCAATAATCAACCACTTTGCCACACAAGGCTCATCGGGTGGAGTAGTGGGAATTATAAACCCCGACTTCGTTAGGGAGGTCAATTTCTATACAGGCGCATTCCCTGCCAACAGGCCCAACTCATTAAGCTCGGTAATGGATATTCGTCAAAAAGATGGTAGCCAAGACCGTATTCACACCCAGGTAGGAATAGGCGCTTCGGATGCTGCATTTACTATGGATGGCCCAATAGGTGATAAATCAACCTTCATAGTATCGGCACGTCAATCATACCTTCAGTTGCTGTTTAAGTTTATCGGACTGCCATTTCTTCCTACTTACAACGACTTTCAGGTTAAGTATAAATATCAAATCAATCCCAAAAGCGAGCTTTCTATAATAGGGCTTGGAGCAATTGACAATATGAAGCTTAACACAGATTTACAGGAAGATGGCACCGAGGCACAGCGATATTTGCTAGATTACCTTCCCATTTATCAGCAGTGGATTTATACAATAGGAGCAGTTTATAAACGATTTAGTACAAACTATTTCGATACATGGGTGCTAAGCAGAAATATG
>JAAZCL010000031.1 GCA_012513315.1 Bacteroidales bacterium
CGTATACGTTTTGGATCATACATGATGGCTTTCATATTTACACGTTTTGAAAGCTCAGCACGATCTGCATCTGAGAGCGTCTCAGTTAAGGCATCAAATTCTGTATCTATTTTATCCTTATCAACATGAAGCTCGACTGGAACTGGCTCAAAGTTCAAGGGTAGAGTTGCATTGTCTCTGATGGAATCCGAGAAAGTATATCGACTCAAATATCCGCTCTTATCTTCCGTTGCACCAAATGTACGGAAAGTATTCTTATCAATACGATTAATTGGAGTACCGGTAAGTCCAAAGAAGAAAGCATTTGGAAGTGCTGCACGCATCCTTTCACCGAGGTCACCTTCTTGAGTTCTATGTGCTTCATCAACCATAATGATTATGTTATCTCTAAGATTAAGAACATCTTCGACATCACCAAATCGGAAAATAGTCGTTATTGCAATTTTACGAATATCTTGCTTAAAAAAGTTTTCAACTTCTTCCTTAGTCGCAAGTGATACTAGGTTTGGAATATCCGAAGCATTAAATGTTGCAGTTATCTGAGTTTCAAGATCAAGTCGATCATCAACTATTACCACAGTAGGATTCTTAAGTTCGGGGATCATGCGAATTTTTTGTGCTGCAAATACCATTAGCAACGATTTACCAGAACCCTGAAAGTGCCAGATAAGACCTTGCTTTGGATAGCCCGCAATAACACGTTGTACAATAAGGTTAGCACCTTCATACTGCTGGTAACGGCAAATTATTTTGTATTTAACATGTTTCTTATCTGTAGCAAAGAGAGTGAAAAACTGAAAAATATCCATAACCTTCTCAGGAGTAATCATATCAGCTATGCTAACTTTAACATCAGCGAGGCTACCCTCTGACTTATGGTTAGGAGTATGCCATGGGCCCCACATATTAACTGGCATGCCAACCGAACCATAGCGATAGCATCTACCCTCAGTAGCAAAATTAAATACATTAGTTACAAACATCTGCGGAATACTCTTTTCATACGATGAAATATCACTTGCAGCGTCTAACCAGGTTATAGCATTGCGCACCGGGGTCTTTAACTCTCCGATTGAAATTGGGAAACCATTAACCAGCAAAACAATATCAAGTCTCTTTCCACCTTCGGCCTGAGGATAAATCCATTGATTAGTAACGACATATTCATTAAGCACTAAATCTTCTTTTTTCATTGTGCCAAAAAAACGGATCGGTATCATTCGACCATTTTTGCCAAAAGGATATGAATTTTCTTCAAAAATCATTCTTTGAAAAAGTTCGTTTTGAGTTATTAGGTTATGATGCTGCACTGAAAGTATAATTGCACGTAATTTATAAATGACTTCATCAGCACGAGATGGTTCTTCCGCTATTTCAGGATTCAAACGAATTAGCGCTTCTTTAACCATCGGTTCCACCATCACATCCGAAAAGTCCCGTGGTAAATCATCAGCGGAGATAAAATTCCACCCGTTTTTGGTTAGTGTTGAGATCACCATTTTTTCAATTGTATTGTCTTCGTTAAACATAAATATTCCCTCCTATCATGAAGTTTAATTTCCATCTGTGACAATCATATTGTCATAATTGCGAATTAAGTTGCTCAAGAGTCTAAAATCTCGTGCCTCTGTATCACTTGCAAATTTTGATTTATCGCTCTGATTAGCAAAGGCTTCAAATTGTTTTTGATGCTCTAATGGTGGTATCGGAATCAATATATTATCAATATGTTCATTCTTAAGATTATTGATATTTGATCCCGTTGCTAATCGCATAATTGTATTTCTGTACTCATCCGTTTCAAAATACGTAGCTATATATTTAGGTATAAGCATCCCTGTAGAGCGCAGAAGCTTGCAAAATGTACCAAATGTCTCTCCTTCTTCATTTCTTGAGCATAAAGCAGCTTTTCCTACATGCTCTAGGCTTCCACTAGAGCCACACATCAAGATATCTTCATTACATATCAGTTGTTCTTTTGACACCTTATCTTTAGATACGAACTGGACTTCCTCATGATTTACTTTTCCTGATAAAATATTATTTGCTCTTAACAATGTAATGCTTAGGGAGTTAAGGTTATTGTGTAGGTCAGCAGGCTTATACGATACGCCACGTATTTGGTTAATGAAGTTTCCCAGTCTTTTCCTTTCATATGGATTTCCATTTACAAACTGCTCCATAAATTGAGACTTTACGAGCTCATCAGTTTTATTGAGCAACTCTTTATACCTTAGCAATGTTCTATTTATTGACCATAACATGTCAGCTAACTTCTTTTGTTTATCTAAATCAGGGAGCTGAAACTTCAGTTCTTTAAGATCTCTCCAGTTAATTGTTGGTGAGAGTGACCCAACAGATATCTTTATTGCAGCGTCCAAA
>JAAZCL010000323.1 GCA_012513315.1 Bacteroidales bacterium
CCAAATACTTATTTTTCACAGTTTTTGCTACCGAATAATGTAAGCCAGGCAGATTCAGTTGCTTGGCAATGTATGCAGCCGATAAAACGCCATATTCCGTAGCAGGAGAAATAACACCATCAATGCATTTTTCATGGGCGAACTTTAAGCATGAATCCTGATCAACTATGTCGATAACCTTGTAATCTTCTGCGCAGGAGAAGCCCATTGAATCCGGATTTTTATCTAAGGCTAGAGTATAATAACCCATTTCTTTTGCTCTCTTAATTACAAAAGATTGGAGAAAACCTGCGCCCAGAAAAAGCAGCTTTTTTATATTTATACCCCCTATCCCGACACCTAGTTAAATGCATTTAAAACGCCGATAATGTAATCCATTTCCTTTTTTCCATACCTTTGGTCGCAGGGAATAGTCAAAATACTTTCAGACAGCTTGCGGGAAATCTTGTCACAAAAGGTTCCCGGAATTCGCCAATGGATGTTGCAGTAGATATCGTTTGCAATTAAGTATTGAAAGAGTTTGTCACGCTGATCACAAAGAACAACAAAGCCAAAAGGAACTTGGCCATCAAGCCTGGAAAGCACTGGTCTGATAAAAGATATTTCTTCCGTGTTTTTAATTAAATAATCATAGTTATCGATCCTTGCTTTAATGACCTTTTCGGGGTCGTAAGCCGATAAATATCTTTCGGATATCACTGTCATTTTTCTTATCGTATAATCCGAGAAGAGGGCCTTCATAGCCTTTTTGCTAATCTCGAGATACTCGTTCTTGTCTAGGCTTGAGTTATTTAGGTATGCTCCCTTCATTATTTGGGCAACAAAGTAACAAAATGAATACTCATTGTAGCCTTCCAGTATATCAATTTCTGGGATGCGATTGACAGAAGTTAAAAAAGCCCCATCCGGAATGGGCAACCATTTTCTCAGGCTTCCCAACACATAATTTCCAAACCCGATTAAGTGCGAATGCTTCGTATATATGGAGAGAGTAATGTCTTCAATAATAACTACGCCACGTGATTGCAGCTGCATTAAGTACTCATAGGATTTTTGATCTAAATAGCCCCCAAAATAGTGCACAACGTACACAGCTCTCACATCACGGCTATATTTTTTTTCGAGGCTTTCAATGTCAATTTGAAAGTTATCGGTAATGGAATAGAATTCAGCCCTGTACCCGGCTCGCATAATGGCATCGGTTACGGAAGAACATATAAAATAAGGTACAAATATCTTGTTGCCATATCTGGAGGCAATAACTTTGCCTAACAAATACTCTATAGCACTTCTGCCTGTATTAAAAAAAGAGGTGTAGTTGTAATGTTTTCCTTCCATAAAAGGAAGATTAAATTTATTTTCACCAACCTTAAAAAGAGCATCTACTTCTATGTCAAAGATACTGCCGATTTCCATATAACCACCTGCTTCCAAAAGAAGGCTTAATTGTCGGTTTACTTAACTCATATCTAGGGTTTTATAGAACTCCTCTAATTGTTTTGCTGAGCTTTTAATGTCGTACCCTGACTTGATGATTTCCTGTTGGGTATCCCCCCTTACTTGTTTGGGCCAGAACTCTAAAATTATATCAGCCCATTTATCTGCACCGGCATCCAAAGGCAGTTGAAAAAATAAATCTGTAACCTTAGCCTCAAGAGGAACTGCCGTAGAAGTA
The DNA here is from genome assembly GCA_012513315.1 of Bacteroidales bacterium. Taxonomy (GTDB): domain Bacteria; phylum Bacteroidota; class Bacteroidia; order Bacteroidales; family Dysgonomonadaceae; genus Proteiniphilum. Next base: position 1,676 of record JAAZCL010000323.1, read on the forward strand.
AGAACCGGCAAGCCAGCGGCTTGGGCTTCAATCGCGACAACTCCCAACCCCTCACGTAACGACGGAAGGAGCAAAATGTCCAAAGCCTGCATGATTTTATGAACATCCCTTCGCTGCCCCAAAAACAACACAACATGTTCCAGTCCGAGAGATCGCACTTGTTGCCTAACTTCTTCTTCAAGTTCTCCCGCACCCACCAACACCAGTTTGGCGTTAGGGTATTTTTCGTAGACGCGCTGGAAGACCCTGATTAAAAATTTGTGATTCTTAGCCTCCACAAATCTGCCTACATGCCCAATCAGAAGTTCTTCGTTTACTCCCAGTAAATCCCGGTACTCTTGTCGAACTTTTTTGTTGTATACAAATTTATCGCTATCAATTGCATTCCTGATTATCTTGAACCTGTTGCTTTTAATGATTTTTTGGGGAAACATATATTCCCCAGCGGGTAAAGAACAGGCAAAATAATAGTCTGCAACATATTTCCATAAAGGCTTTGCTATAGCTGTGCTTAATTGCCCGGCCCCACAGTATGTTAACACACTGTGCGAATGGGCAATTACTTTCGCTTTTTTCCCCCGTAGCTTTGATACCAAAGAACATAGAAACAGGGTAAAAAATGACCCCGTATTTATGTGGATTACATCATAAGAGCGATC
>JAAZCL010000324.1 GCA_012513315.1 Bacteroidales bacterium
ACTTCTTCTGAAAGCAAACTCTCAACTAATACTGATTCTGAAAATCAAAGAAGTTTTACTAGGAAGAATTATGTAAGAATAGAAAAGCTTTCTCCGGGAGAAACAATATCATTAAATTCTACCGACACCACTGAGTGGAAAAAGATTCCAGGAATTGGTAGTTCTTATTCTTCAAGAATAGTGAAATATAGAGCTTTACTAGGTGGATTCAATAGCAAAGTTCAGCTACTTGAGGTTTATGGCATTAACTCAGAAATGTATTCACGTATTTCTCAGTATATTACAGAAGACACCAATTTTACAAAAATAAAAATCAACGAATTAGAATTTAAAGATCTTCTTCGTCATCCATATCTTAATTATGGACAAGTACAGACAATAATAAATTTAAGAGACAAAAAAGGTAATATAACTTCTATAAACGAATTATCTATGCTTGATGAATTCACCAAAGATGATATTTCACGACTACAACCTTATTTAGATTTCTGAAAATACCTGCTTAATATCGTCGATACAGAAGAATAATATCCCTTACCAAAGAGGTTTAGATGAACTAAAAGATAATAAAGTTGGTATAGATCAATCTGTTCATCATACTGTTTTGGCCTTTCAATTATTTTGTGATACGAGTCGTAGAATTCAGGTCCGAAGCTTCCAAAAAGCTGACTCATAGCTATGTCAACCATGCTATGACCAATATATACTGCTGGGTCTATAAGAAAGGGCGTTCCATCCTCAGATATAAGATAATTACCGCCCCACAGGTCGCCATGCAATAGCGACGGTTTAAAATCATCAATATATGAGTTAAATAGGCTTATAAATTGATCTTCATTTGGCACCTCTTCAGCGCTTAACAACCCCGCATTAAGTGCGAGTTGCAATTGAGGATAAATTCTCTCGTTCCAATAAAAATCGCTCCAACTATCATGCTTCTTATTGCTTTGAGGCAAACTGCCAATAAAATTATCAGAAGAAAATCCAAACTCATTGAGGGTAACCTTGTGCAATTCTGCCAACTCAACTCCAAGCCTTGTATAATCGGATGGAGAAGGGCGTTTACTCTCAATATAATCCATCACAATAAACGCATTCTGGTTGTGTATATCAACAAAATAGACATGTGGCACAGCTATAGTTTTGGTAGATTCAATAGCATTCAAGCCTCTTTGTTCCTCGTGGAACATTTTCAAAGCATCTGGTGCACTATTAACTTTCAAAAAATATTTCGATTTAGTAGTATTAATTAGATATGCAGAAGAAATTGAGCCTCCCGATAAAGGTTTGGTAGACTCAATTTCTTCTTCAATCTTTTGTGAAATAATTGGTATTAAATCTTTAAGCATACGTGTTTAAAATATTTCAATAAGTTGAACTCTATTTTTTCTTAGTAAGAGAAGCTATGTTTTCTTTAATCAGAGCAATTTTACTTTCTGCATCAGCTTGTTTGTTTCTTTCAATTTCAACAATTTCAGGCCTAGCATTCTGCACAAAGCGCTCGTTGCTTAACTTCTTTAAAACCGAATTTAAAAAACCTTGTGTGTATTTAAGTTCGGTTTCAAGTTTTATTAATTCCGTCTCCACATCAATATTATCCAGTAAGGGGATAGTGTATTCAGTTGTACCCACTAAAAATCCGGTTGCACCATCTTGTTTTTCCGAAACAGATGAAATAGTCGATAAATTACACATTTTAGAGATAACACTGTTGAAGCTATCATTATACTCTCCCACAATTTCAAGAACTAGTTCCTCTTTATTAGGTATATTTTTATCTAGTCTAATAGTTCTAACTCCAGAAATAATATGCTTAGCCTGTTCAATATCTTTAAGAAGATGATAATCTAATGATTTCTTGCCTGCTGGCTGTAGAGCAACCATAATACTTTCACTCTCCTCTCTCTTAAAAAGAGCTTGCCATAATTCTTCAGTAATAAATGGCATAAAAGGATGTAGCAGTCGCAATAAATCATCAAAGAAACCTAAAGTTGCCTCGTAAGTTGCAATATCAATTGGCTTCTGGTATGCGGGCTTCACAATCTCTAGGTACCATGATGAGAACTCATCCCAGAAAAGTTTATAAAGCAACATTAAAGCCTCAGAAAGTCGATATTTTGAGAATAGATCATCCAATTCTATAATCGTTTCTGACAGTTTATTACGGAACCATTCAATTGTAATTTTTGATGCCTCTGGTTGCGGAATCGCATTGTCAGTTTCCCAACCTTTCACTAATCGGAATGCATTCCATATCTTATTGTTGAAATTCCTACCCTGCTCACAAAGTGTTTCATCAAACAGCAAATCATTACCAGCTGCAGAGGATAAAAGCATACCCATGCGCACACCATCTGCACCATATTTCTGCATCAATTCAATTGGGTCGGGTGAGTTGCCCAACTGCTTAGACATCTTTTTTCCTTGGTTATCCCTAACTATTCCCGTAAAGTAAACATTATTAAAACAAGGCTCTTGTCGATACTCATAGCCCGACATAATCATCCTGGCCACCCAGAAAAAAATGATATCCGGACCCGTCACCAAATCGCTCGTAGGATAATAATAATTTATATCTTTATTATCAGGATTGTTAATACCATCAAATACTGAAATAGGCCATAACCAAGATGAAAACCATGTGTCCAATACATCCTCATCCTGCTTAAGATCGTTAATAGTTATATCGTAATCAACCTGCAGTTTTGCTTTTTCAAGAGCTTCTTCTTTACTTAAAGCAACAACATATCCACCTTTAGGCAGGAAGTAAGCCGGAATCTGGTGACCCCACCAAAGCTGCCTGCTAATACACCAATCCTTAATGTTCTCCATCCAGTGACGATGGGTGTTCTTGTATTTCTCGGGATAAAACTTAATTGATTCATTTTCAACTGCCTCAGCTGCAGGTTTAGATAAGCTTTCCATCTTCAGGAACCACTGCATAGACAATTTAGGCTCAATAGCTTCATCAGTACGTTCAGAAAAACCAACCTTATTTGTATAAGGCTCAGACTTCTCCAATAAACCTGCCTCAATCAAATCCGTCTCAATCTGCTTTCGAACAGCAAATCTGTCCATACCCGCGTATTGTATACCATTTTCATTAAGAGTGCCATCAGGATTAAATATATCGATAGAAGGCAGGTTATATTTCTCGCCCAGCATATAGTCGTTAACATCATGAGCAGGAGTAACCTTAAGGCAACCTGTTCCAAATTCAACATCCACATAATCATCCTCAATAACCGGAATTGCCCTGTTAACCAGCGGAATAATTACTTTCTTGCCCTTCAGATGAGCATTCTTAGGGTCGTTTGGGTTAATACACAATGCGGTATCACCCATTATAGTCTCAGGGCGGGTTGTTGCAACAACAGCATACCCACCGTCTGGATCACCCTCAATTTTATATTTCAAATAATAGAGTTTACCATTAACCTCTTTGTGTATAACCTCTTCATCAGAAAGCGCAGTAAGAGCTTTAGGATCCCAATTTACCATTCGAACCCCACGATATATTAATCCTTTTTCATATAGATCGCAAAACACTTTCAGTACGCTCTCAGAACGAACCTCATCCATTGTAAAAGCAGTACGCTCCCAGTCGCATGAAGCACCTAATTTCTTCAACTGCTCCAAAATTAAACCACCATGCTCATGAGTCCATTCCCATGCATGATCAAGAAACTCTTCCCTTGTAAGATCGTTCTTTTTAATTCCTTGCGATGCAAGCCTATTAACCACCTTGGCCTCAGTAGCGATTGATGCATGGTCGGTTCCCGGAACCCAGCAAGCATTCTTTCCTTGCATTCTAGCCCTC
>JAAZCL010000325.1 GCA_012513315.1 Bacteroidales bacterium
CGATGAAATAAAGATAGAGCGACTAAACTCTATGGGCAAGGTGGGGCGCGAGGCCGAAATAATAGCAACCCCTTTTAACTATAACGATGAAATTCTGTATAACGAGGGCATGGGCTATAGCAGTTTCTTGATTCCTGCAGTGCTAGTATTAGTTGTTCATCAAACCCTCTTTTTTGGCGTGGGTATGATTACGGGTACTGCACACGAAGAAGACTCGCTTTATAAACTCATACCCCCCAATAGTGGCCGGTCGGTGTTTCATGTAGTTGTGGGCAAGGCACTATGCTACTTCTCTTGGTTTTTGGTTGTGGCTGTTTATGTGTTGGGCTTTATACCCAAATTGTTCAACCTACCACATATTGGCAACCCCATCGATGTTGTTACACTTATTGTGCCCTACCTGTTGGCATCCACCTTTTTTATTATGACACTTTCTAACTTTATACGGAATCGTGAAACAGGATTTGTAATTTTTCTTTTCACCTCGCTTATCTTCCTATTTATGTCGGGTGTATCTTGGCCCCGCAGCAGTATGGGATCATTTTGGGTAAGCATAAGCTATCTATTTCCGTCCACCTTTGGTATCAATGGTTATGTAAAAATAAACACAATGGCTGCCACTATTCAGCAAGTCAATCAAGAATATATTGGATTGTGGATTCAGGCCGGATTCTATTTTATTACCACAATGGTGGTGTATAAATGGCAGATTGGGAATAGTATCAGAAGAAACAGATAGTTAGAGACGCAATGCTTTGCGTCTTATGCGCTTGCGCGAATCTGCAATCCGCCTGTCCCATGAAGTCCATTTCTATTTAATGAGGGGCGAGGCAAAATAATAGAACACCAATCACAGTAAGAACTTTTGTACGGGCGTATTCCATACGCCCTCTATTAAATATAAAAACCGAAAATGATAATAGGTTTTGCTTCGCTCACGCCGATTGAGTTTCGGCGTGAAGCGTGGCAATAAAGAATTTTTGGGGGTGCATTGCTTCTTCTCTTTTTGAAATCTCCATATTGCTATACCAATTGCTATTATTTCATATAGAAATACCAGTAGTAGTAGATTATTCACCCCTTTTGCGTTAAGATTAATTAGTAGTTGAATAGCACGATATACAATTGGTTTTATCAAAAAGTCAGATCTGCACAATTCTTTAATCCATTGTGATGAGATTTGATACACAAATCAATCTCTTTTAAGCTGTTTATCTGTACAGTATGTTAAACAAGTGGCGGATATACCATTTTAGGTAATGAATAAACTATATTATTGTATGCAAAAGTTAAATAGCTGCAAGAGAATACTCAAAGTAATAGGCAGTATAGGCAATTCCGCATCACAATCTGAATAACATGCTTTACTTTATTCAAATCCTTCCATCACAATTGGAATATTGACTAATCTGTTATTGGAATTGTGATGGTGTAATTTAGCTGATAAATATTCTACTATCCCAATTCTGATCACACTTATTATTTATTTCTCATTCTTTATTTGTTTGTGTATTAGAGATGTATGATGATGAGACGTCCCTATTTGTATTTTGATGCACATTTATACTACGTGTGCTAAACGGAACATAAGGGATATAATCAATTGGAAGGTGTCCATTTTTATTGGTTAGAAGTACTGTTTATATAGAAAATTGGTGTTTGGATATTTAAACACTATTGTTAATAGGTGTATGGTTTATAACTATAATATATCACTTGAGTAGCACTGATAGTAAAAGCAAGCGCGGATAAAAACCAGACTTAATTTTTTTTATAAGTTGTTTATCATTGTTTCAATCGTTTCATTTGCTTCATTAGCTATTCTACTTCCTTTATGAGTATAGGTTCCCATAATTGGATAGCTTATTGCTTCTATTTGTTTGTTGCATCAACTTTCAGAATAGTGCCTACTCCCCAAGAGTTCAGTTATATTCTACTACGAAATTTAATGACACCTCTACTTTCATCAAAGTATGTGAGTATCCATCTTCTTTCTATTTCTTGTTTTAGTTTGGCAATAGACAAGCGGGCTTGCTTTATGGGTATAGTTGTTTCGTATTTTGTAAATAAGTTTTGGTATTTATACAGTATCAGAATCAAAGTAAACAAACCTTGGTTTAAGCTTAAATATACTGAGTGCAAGTATTCGTGAAAATGCGGCTGAGGCAGTCAAGCCATATATTAGTATCTTTATTAGAGCTATTTCTTTTCCTACAACAAAATGATCTGTTAGGCTAATTGCCACAGAAATTAGAAAGAAAATAATGAATGATGCTAATAAAATCCTTTTTAATTTAAAGTTTTCAAGATAATCAATTTTGTTGTGCTAGTATATAGTTGCTTATAGTTATTGTTAAGTCTTTTTGTCTGGTCACATTCATTTATATTATAATAGTCTCTCTATAAGTCATTTTTAAACAAGTATATCCTTCTTAATAATAAGAGTGTAAATCCTAAAAAAATTGCAAAGCCAATGGATAAAGCAACAATTCTCCCCATCTCTCCACTTTCAATAGAACTAAAAACAATAGATAATGTTATTGCACACAGTGTTAAATTTATCCAAAAAAACAGTTTGGGCTTTTCGTAATAATGGGTTTTTGTTATCCGACTTCATCTTACTTGTTTTTATATTTGTTTTTTTCTTATTTCTCTTACTTCTCAATCCAAAGAAACAAATTCTTCTTGTATAGTGACAAAATAAATTATAAATATCTCCTTGTTGTAAAGTTAATGCAACATCAATTTTAACACCGTTTCAATTGCCCACTACCCATTCAAACCATACTCGAACCCCTTTCGAAAGACATTCTTTCGCTTTTATCATAATCTGTATGCCTGAAACTCTACGTAAAGAAAACTCATGAATTATCTCTGTGATTGTCACTACCACAACCCTCAAATTAAAACCTCCATTCTAACCCTTCTTCACACATACACACATAAGTGTGAAAATAACAAGTAAATCTATTTTTATTTCTTATTTTTGTAACAATTACAAACACTTTTATAGTATGAAACACCTCTTGCTCTCTGTTTTATTATTGTTTAGTTATGCTTTGCAGATGCACGCCGCACCAGAAGGTGGGGTGGGTAATGCAGAAGCTGCAGAATTGATTGCAAAGTCGAAAGAGATAGTTTTTGTCAATCCCGAGCAAGCTGCTTACTATGCCACAAAGGCTATACAGTTGTTGTCGATTGGAAATAAGAGTAATCAAATTGATGATCAAATGACAGAAGCTATATTTGCACATGGTTTGGCTGAAAAACTGTTGGGGAATTTTGAGTCGAGTATCAAATTGTTGTACGATGCTTTAGAATATGTGACTCCAAATAATCTAAAACTTAAAGGAGAAATTCACTGCTTACTGGGGGGAGTTTACTGTAGCTTGACCGATTATAATACAGCAATAGGCCATAATGACAAAGCTACCTCACTTTTTAAAACACTAGGAGATTCTGCTGCTATAGCAACGAGTTATAATAGTAGAGGTATTATTCATTATAGTCTGGAGGAGTATAATATTGCGGAAAAATTCTTACTACAAGCTCTATCGATTAATCGCTCGTTGAAATCAATGAAGGATGTAGCAGCGAATCTTAACAATCTTGCATTGTATAAGGGCGATTTTGAGAAGAAGTTTGGTTTTATTAATGAAGCTATTGTTATTAATAAAAAATTAAATGCGCAATGGGCACTAGGCGAAAACTACAACAACTTAGGCAAACAGTACTTTTATGCCAAGCAATACGATAATGCATTAAGAGCATTGTCAAAAGCGAAAGATATAGCTACCACTCTTGGAGCTAAAGAACTTATTACTGATAACTACCAATACTCTTCGTGGGTGTATGCAGCTGCAGGAGATTACAAAAAAGCTTATGAGTCTTTTGTCGAACTCAATAAACTAACGAGTAAGCTATATAGCATTAATAAGCTGAGAAGTGTGGAGCAGGATATTTCTAATAAACACCTTCTAAACCAGAAAAGAGCCGCAGAGAGAGTTGAACATGAATATGAAATAAAACTCTTGAGGCTTAATATCTTTATTTTGGTGGTTGTGTTTTTATTACTTGTTGCAGTTACTTTTTTCTTAATAAAATGGTATAAGCGTAAGAAGGTGATGGAGTTGATAAATGCGCGCTATATGTTGGAACAATCGGATCGTTTGGTAGCAGAACTTAAAGTAAGACAACAAGAACTAGAGCTAGAGACTGCTCAAAGTGCATTGATAAGTAAAAGAAAAGAAATTACTGCATTTGCTATCTTTATGCAATGCAGAAGCGAATTGCTCGATAAAATTCGCGACATGATTAAGGAGGGCTATAAAATGAAGGAAGCTAAAATTGTTCCTCATTTAAAGAAAATCAACCTGTTTATCTCTCAATATCAGAGTACAGATATGGGTGATAATACTTTTTTGGTGAGTGTAGAGGAGCGCAATCAAGAGTTCTTGGAACGATTAACTAAAAAGCACCCCGACCTTACCGATGGTCAAAAAGATTTATCGTTGCAGTTATGCATCAATTTATCTACAAAAGAGATATCTCTTCTTACAGGGCGAAGCCCAAAAACCATTAATATGAATCGCTACCGTTTGCGTAAATCGCTCAATTTGTCATCAAATGAAAGCCTTTCTGAGTATCTTCAGAACATTTAAAATTACCTTATTCACACTCTGCTTGTAATCATCAATTGTAGATGTGTTATAAAACTCAAGGCTCTAACTGTCAATGTGTTGTTTATTCTGTTGTAGAGTTTACACTTGTTGTTTAAGGTGCCTTGTAGAGTGTTTGTAGTATCACATTCTTTGTGCAATGTTTGCATTTGTTTTAATTTAGCCATGAGAAAAAATAATAGTTATCATTAAAATTTAATTGAAATGGATAAAAACAATTGTTTTAAAAATAAGGTGTTGCAGAAACTATTAATCTGCTTACTCCTTATGACTCCTATTAGTGGCTGGGCACAAAATGTTCAAGTAAAAGGAACAGTTTTGGATGCAACAAGCAATGAAACTGTGATTGGAGCGAGTGTAATTCAAAAAGGAACTACAAATGGAGTGGTTACTGACTATGATGGGAATTTTGTTATAACTGTTCCTACAGATGCAACCATTGTAATTTCTTATGTGGGCTATTTAACTCAAGAGATTGCTTTGAATGGTAGACAAACTCTTCAAGTTGTCTTGAGAGAGGATGTTGAAATGCTAGATGAAGTAGTGGTTGTAGGCTACGGTACTATGAATAAATCAGATATATCTGGTTCGATTACTTCAGTATCGGGAGATAAATTATCGAAAATACCAACAGCTAATGCAGAAGCTGCCTTACAAGGTATGGCTCCTGGTTTATCTGTGAATTTTGGTAGTGGGGCTGCTGGTTCAGCACCTGTATTACAAGTTCGAGGTGTTACTTCTTGGGGTACCGATAATTCACCTTTAGTTATTATTGATGGTGTTCCAGGAGATATGTCTTATTTAAACCCTGAAGATATAAAGTCGATGTCTGTATTAAAAGATGCAGCTACAGCGGCTATTTATGGAGCTCGTGCAGCAGCAGGTGTTATTTTGATTGAAACGCATCGCGGTGTAAATCAGGAACCTAAAATACACTTTTCCGCTTATTGGGGTATGGACGATTTGCCTAAGCGTATGGATGTAGCAAACTCGGCAGAATTTATCAAAGTTCGTAAAATGGCTCTTTCTAATGCAGGTATAGCGGAAAACCGTTGGCCAAAGTATATTTCTGAATATGAAAGAGATCCTTCACAATTTGCTGATACTGATTGGCAAAATGAATACTATCGTCGTGCTAATATGCAGAAGTATACTGTTGGTTATATAACTGGTGATAAGACAAGTAATTTATCTCTTTCAGCTTTCTATTCAACTACAGATGCTATAGTTGTTGGAACAGGTGATGAAAAGTATGGATTCCGTTTAAATTCTGATGTTACACGTGGAAAGTTTAAAATAGGAGAGTCTATAAGCTATAGTCGTTGGGAAGCTGATTTAGAAGCAAGCTCTGGTTTCCCAAGTATGTATCAGGTTACAAATATTGAACCTATAGCCTTTGTTTATGATGAAAATAATGAAGGTGGTTATGGTGGTGCTATCCCTGGAATGGGTATGTCTGATGCTGCTAATGTTGTTGGTTTCAACAATTTGGTAGATTATACATCAGGAAATGATTATCTTTCAGCATCTGGATATCTTCAATATGAGCCAGTAGAAAATTTAGTTTTTAAATTTCAAGGAAGTCGTAATATATATCAAGGTCAAACTCGTACATTTACTCCAACTTATGTACTTGGAGCAATGAAAACTAATCCTCGTGCATCATTAGATGAACAGCGAAGTAAAACTACGAATGATCTTTTAGAGTTTACTGCTAATTGGAATAAAACAATTAAAGAAGATCATAATATTCAAGCCTTACTTGGTGTATCTCAAGAGGAAAGTAAGTATAGCTTTATAGGCGCATTTGGTAGAACTTTTGAGAATAATCAAATGGGAGTACTTGATCAAGCACAAGAGGACTATACTGTGAGTGGCAGAAATACTCGTAGTGGTTTACGTTCCGCATTTGGACGATTAAATTATAATTATCAAATGCGTTATATGATTATGGCTTCTCTGCGTTATGATGGGTCTACTCGATTTGCAGAAGGTAATAAGTGGGGTTTCTTTCCATCTGTTTCGGCAGGTTGGAATATTGCCAATGAGTCTTTTTGGGAAGAGATGAAGAACACTGTTAATACCTTTAAATTGCGTTTAAGCTATGGTGGTTTAGGAAATCAGTCGATAGGGTTGTATCAGTATATTCCAACATTAACATCAAATACACATGGGTTGAATTATCCTTTTGGAGGTAATGATGTATCTTTTGGATATGCAATTACAGAGTTGCCATCTGCAAATATTAAGTGGGAGACTACAATCTATAAGAATATTGGGGTTGATGTTGGATTGTGGAATAACAAATTAGAGCTTTCTGCAGAGGCGTATATTAAAGACACTAAAGATATGCTTTCGAGCAAAAACATTAGTTTAAGTACAGGTTTTGGCTCACTAACAGTTAATGATGGAGAACTACGTACTACTGGTCTAGAGTTCCAAGCAATCTATCACGGTAAATCAGGGGGGCTTAGATATGATTTAGACATGAATATTACACACTATAAAAGTGTTTTGAAATCAATGGCCGATCCAAATTATATGTATGAGTATGGTGCATCTCGTACCTATGTAGGAGGAGAAATTGGCGAGTTTTGGGTAACTAAAACTGCAGGTATTTTTCAGAGCGAGCAGGAGGTTAAAGAGTGGAATGAGCAAAACGGTTACGAAGACCAAAATGGAGTGTGGAGAGGTATGCAACCTTCAGCTAAACCAGGAGATATTAGATTTTTAGATATGAATGGTGATGGAATGCTTGATTCAAGTGATAAAGTGAAAGTTGGAAGTGGTACACCAAAAATGGCATTAGCTTTCAATGTTTCTCTTGAATATAAGAACTTTGATTTGTTAGCTAATTTTTACGGACACTTTGGAGTTAAACGATATAATTACACTAAGTTTCAATTGCAACGTATGGATCAAGTGTTTAATTATGGAAAAGATGCTTTAAAAGCATGGACTCCTCAAAATACAGATACCGATGTTCCACGTGCAGTTCAAGGTGACCCAAACAA
>JAAZCL010000326.1 GCA_012513315.1 Bacteroidales bacterium
ATTTTAAACTAATCTACACACAGTTTAATGGTGATATTGATAGGTTTATCGAGTATATATTTGAAAACTCAATCTTCGGAAACAGTGATAATATCAATCATTTTCTTGCATCAGAAGCTAAATCAGCCGAAACATTAAGAAATGATCCTATGTTTCTTTTTGTAAAATCAGTTAGAGAGGAGGCTGGCGATTTAAGTAGGAAGTTATCTACATATAATATACCCTATGCAAAGGCTCGTAAAATATATATTAAAGGCATTTTAGAAATGGATGGTCCATATAAACACTTCCCAGATGCAAATCTCTCATTGCGTTTAACCTACGGTCAGGTTAAAGGCTATAACCCTCGAGATGCTGTGACATATAGTCACCAAACAACACTAAAAGGAGTCATTGAGAAAGAAGATTCTAGTAATTGGGAGTTTGTAGTTCCTCCAAAATTAAAAGAGCTGTATCTTAAGAAAGATTATGTAAATTATAAATTAGGAGAAGATATTATGCCGGTTAATTTTGTTGCTACAACTCATACAACAGGTGGTAACTCAGGCAGTCCTGTACTTAATGGTAGAGGCGAGTTAATAGGTATAAATTTCGATCGTAACTGGGAGGGAGTTGGAGGTGATATACAGTATCTTCCCGACTATCAGAGAAGCATAATCGTTGATATTCGTTATGTACTCTTTATAATTGAAAAATTTGCAAATTCTACTTATTTAATTGAAGAGTTAGAGTTGTAAAACAGGAGCTTTGAGCATTATTGACTAACGAATAAGCGATTAAAAAGTTATAGATTAATCTAACAAAAAAGGCGGTAATCAACCGCCTTTTTACTAACTCCTATTTTTATAATTAATTATTTATAAATGCTTCAGTGCTTCTTCCAAGTCATTCTTAATGTCATCAATATGCTCAATACCAAGTGAAATACGAATCATGTTCGGATATACACCTGCTGCTATCTGGGCCTCATTAGGAAGTTGTTGATGAGTAGTACTTGCAGGATGTATCACAAGTGTTTTTGCATCACCAACATTTGCAAGATGGCTTATCATTTTTAAGTTATCGATAACAGTAGCCGTTTGATTCACATCTCCCTTTACGAAGAAAGATAACACACCTCCAAAGCCTCCATTCTTAAGATATTTCTTTGCGAGTGTATTATATTTATTACTTTCTAGTCCTGGGTAATTTACTTTCTCTACTTTAGGATGATTTTCCAACCATTGAGCAAGACTTAGTGCATTCTCATTAGTACGCTCTGAGCGTAAAGATAATGTTTCGATTCCTAAAAGTAGTAAGAACGAATTGAATGGGCTGTTAACAGGCCCCAGGTCTCGTAAACCTTCAACTCGGCAACGTATAGCAAAAGCTATATTGCCAAATGGAGAATCTGTGCCAAAAGTTTCCCAGAAATTAAGTCCATGATATCCTTCCGACGGTTCACTAAACATAGGATATTTTCCGTTACCCCAATTAAAGTTCCCTCCATCAATTATAACTCCACCCATAGAAGTACCATGCCCTCCAATCCATTTAGTTGCGGAGTGAATAACAACATTAGCCCCCCATTCAATAGGATTAAAAATATATCCACCCTGGCCAAAGGTATTATCCACAACCAAAGGTATATCATACTTCTGAGCCACTGCTGCAATTGCCTCAAAGTCTGGTATATTGTATTCTGGATTTCCTATTGTCTCAAGGAATATAGCTTTTGTCTTCTCATTAATGAGAGATTCAATGCTATCAACATTGTCACCTTCAGCAAAACGCACTTCAATTCCCAAACGGGCAAATGCTATTTTAAACTGATTGTAGGTGCCACCGTACAGAAATGAGGATGATACAATATTGTCTCCTACTGAAGCCAAATTTTGTATCGCAATTAACTGAGCCGACATTCCTGATGAAGTTGCTACTGCGGCTACACCACCTTCTAGTGCTGCCATTCTTTTTTCGAACACATCTGTAGTTGGGTTTTGTAACCGGGTGTAGATGTTTCCAAACTCTTTTAACCCAAATAAGTTAGCACCATGCTCAGCATTATTAAAAGTGTAAGCTGTGGTTTGATAAATGGGAACTGCTCTTGCCCCTGTTAGAGGGTCTTTTTCTTGTCCTGCATGAACTTGCAGTGTTTCAAAATGTTTTTTATCCATATCTATTTTAATTAGTACTCCGCAAAAATAGGATAAAAAACGAGAATATGACACATATATGCAAGAATAAGTGATAAATTAACAATCCTGATCTGTGAAAAGTCTACTTCTAGCTATCATACATGCACCAATCACTCCGGCTTTGTTTGTGAGTTTTGATGCTACAATCATAGAGTCTTTGTTAACAAGGTTTAGAGAATATTTTCTAATAGCACTTTTTATTGGTAACATTACAAAACCATCGGTTTCTGCAACTTGTCCGCCTATAACAACTAACTCAGGATTAAAAATATTAATTAAGCCCGAAATATATCTGCCCAACTTATTTCCTACTTCCTCTACTATTTCAATACAGAGTGTGTCCTCCATGTTAGTGGCTTTTATGATGTCTGTTAAAGTGAGTTTATTTAAATCTTTAACCATATTGGTTAAAATGGAGCTTTCTCCATTTGCTATGCGCTCTAACACCATTCTGTGAATAGCTAAACCTGATGCTTCGGTTTCTAAACATCCTTTTTTGCCACAATGACATAGTAATTCATTGTCGAAAACTGGGAAATGGCCAAACTCGCCAGAAAACCCCGATTTTCCATAATAAGGCTTACCATCAATGATAATACCCATTCCAACTCCCCAAGATATATTTATAAAAATAACATTTTGCTCGCCATCAACAGCTCCTTTCATATATTCACCAAAGGCCATTGCGCGTGTATCATTGTCTATACCTACATTATAATTTAATCTTTTTGATAGAGTTTCACTTACAGGTCTTTCACTGAAATAAAAACTACTATAGCTATAGCCCGATTCTGGATTGACTCTTCCAGATATATTTAAATTTACATTGAATATTTTTTGTTTACGCTCCCCTGTTTTATCAATAAAGTTTTGGATATAATCTCATAATTGATCTAATGATTCAGGTGTGTTCTCATAAGTATATGATATGCCAAGCTGTTTTTCTACGATATTACCTGTGAAATCCATTAAAGCAATATGCAGGTGGTGTCGTGTCATATCAACACCAACAAAATAGGCAGAGGTAGGATTTAGCCCATACACAATTGGATGTCTGCCTCCAGGTGTGTGTACTTTTCCAAATTCTCCAATCAGTCCTTGATCCATTAGTTCACTAATGAATTTGGTAATAGTGGGTACACTCAAATCCAATATCTTCGACAGTTCAGATATTGTGTCGTTGCCTGTCGAAATAAAATGAGTTATAATATCTTTCTTAATCTGTATGTTTTTTGGACTTTTGTCGCTTTTAAAGAAAAGATTTTTTACCATGATATTGTGTTTTTAGAACAAAAATAATCCTACTTATAAAAATTAATTCACTAGGATAACAAAATTACAAAAAAAATTGATTAATCAAAGATTTAGTAGCTATTCATTCACAATATGTAAAACTATATCACTGTATTGTTTGTTGTTTAATTAACAATTGAGTGAGCATAAAATGCTTTTAGCATACTTAAAGTATTGGTGTTTCATTTCTAAAAGTAGTTTTAAAATATTTCTAAATCTAAAAAAAGGATGATATGAGAATGGCTATAGGTGTTATATTAATTATTGGTGCTCTAATACTAGCTTACTTAGGTATAACAGGATTACAAGAAAGCACATCAGCAGTAAATTTTCTGGGAATTGAATTAAGAGCTGAAGATAGTGGGGCTAAACAGGTTGCAATTATTGAACTTATAGGAGCAATTGTTGCTTTCATGGGGGGTATTTATTTGCTTAGTTCAAAAAAACGATGAAGCTTTTTATAGTAATAATATGAGAAACAAATTCAGTTAAAACAGTGTGGTGCTGCTTTTCTCCGGTAGTGGTACTGTTTTAACTGGTAAAAAGAATATGAGTTTTTAAGTTGCAAAAAAGTACCCAGAGTCGGGATCGAACCGACAAGGACTTGCATCCATTGGTGTTTGAGACCAACGCGTCTACCAATTCCGCCATCTGGGCATTCTTACTTTTGTAGAAAAGTGAGTGCAAAAGTACACATATTTTTGGTATTACAAAATGTTTTTTCTTTTTATCTCTATTTAAAGCACTTTTTCCTTTAAGGATATATTTAGTATGCATCATATTTTTTATTATCTTTAAAGTGAAATATATATCCGATATGTAAAGTTTGAAGTTGTTACTGCTTAAGCATCTAACTATTTTATGAAATATTCGATAAATTAAAATACATATATAATTTTTTGGGAATGAATAATAATAACTATTGTATAATTATGAGCGGCGGGGTAGGAAGTCGATTCTGGCCTTTTAGTAAGGAGGATAAACCTAAGCAATTTCTCGATTTCTTTGGTTCAGGCAGATCATTACTCCAAAGCACATATGATCGTTTTAAAAAGATAGTTCCTGCTGAGAACATCTATATTGTAACAAATGATGCATATGCCGAGATGACAAAGAAGCAATTGCCAGAGCTTACAGACAATCAACTTCTTCTAGAACCGATGAGAAGAAATACCGCTCCTGCAATTGCATTTGCTACATTTAGAGTTAAAGCTGTAAATCCACAAGCAAATATCATAGTAGCGCCCTCTGATCATCTGATTCTAAAGGAAGATGAGTTTGTAGCTGATATGCAGAAAGGACTCAAATTTGTATCAAATAATTCAGTGTTGTTAACTTTAGGTATTACTCCAAGCAGACCCGAAACGGGATACGGGTATATTCAGGTTAATAATGAAGAGATGGACGGTATACATAAGGTGAAAGCTTTCACAGAAAAACCAAATATAGAGCTCGCAACTAAATTTATAGAAAGCGGTGAGTTTGTATGGAATTCAGGTATTTTTCTTTGGAATGTAGACACCATTTTAGATGCATTTGAAAAATACCTTCCCGATATTAGTCACAAATTTAAGGAGGGAGAAAAGCTTTTTAATACACCATCTGAGAAGAATTTTATTGATGAGAGTTTTCCATTCTGCCCAAATGTGTCTATAGACTATGGAGTTATGGAAAAAGCTGAGAATGTTTATGTCAATATCTCAAACTTTGGTTGGAGCGATTTAGGAACCTGGGGTGCATTGCATGAAATTTCAGAACAGGATACAAATAATAATGCAAACTTAAATTGCAAAACACTTTTTGTTGAAAGCAGCGATAATATTGTTGCAATGAACGAAGATAAGCTAGTAGTATTGCAAGGTCTTAATGATTATATCGTAGCAGAGTCTGACAATGTTCTTCTTATCTGCAAAAAGAGTGAAGAGCAACGAATAAAACAATTTGTTACCGACGTAAAATTTCGTTTTGGCGATGAGTTCGTTTAATGAACTGGAAACAGGCTAGTCATAATGACTAGCAATTAGTAACTAGTCCTAAATAATAAAGAGTCCGGTATTCAATGCCGGACTCTTTAACTTTATATGTGTATGTCTGTTTTTTGCGTTTTTTTTAATCAGTATATTTTAAAACAAACATATTAAATGAGTTAGGCTTTACATCCACTTCTATATTTGTACCCATAATAGTCTTAACAGAAGTATTTGGAAGTATTGCTTCTGGGTTCTCAAGGCTGTTCTCAAGATCTTTTTCTCCAGTAAGAACTGTATATTCAAGAGCTGGTTGAATTCTCATTTTTCTTTTTAATCCATCTAAACTAATATTAATGTTTTTGGTCTCTTCTGATGCATTGCTCAACTTAATAATTATCTCTTTTTTGTCGGTATCTATTACAGATGAGGCATATAAGCCTTCCTGACCCGTAAGTGGATTTTTATTCCATGTAATAGGCAACACATTTGTGCCACTATTATGAGCATATATTTTTTGTACGTAATAGTTAGGAGTGCGAGCAACACGCAAATTGTCAAACCAAATCAGATCAGGGCGCCACTGCCATGCATCAACATGTGCCAAAAGAGGTGCATAAGTAGCCATATGTACAATATCTGCATTTCTTTCCAATCCAGTCATAAATGCAGCTTCGGTTAAAGCAGATTCCAGGTTGTTTTTCCTGTTGTTGTGGTGACTGGCATATTCTCCTGCAAATACTTTTGGTCCTTTTCTGTCATATGAGTCATAACGATTGGCTTGATTAAGAAACCACTCTGGCGAGCGATAATAATGTTCATCTACCAGATCAACTTTCAATCGTTTCATTTCAGGCCATAAATATTCAAAATCTTTTCCTTCAGCTTGCGGACCTGAGCTACCAACAATTTTAATTTCTGGATATTTTGATCGAATTGCTTCAATAAATTTCTCTAGTCTGGCAGGATATTCTGGCCCCCACTGTTCGTTACCTATACCGATAAATTTCATATTAAATGGTTCGGGATGTCCCATTTCGGCTCTAATCTTTCCCCATTCAGTAGTTATATCACCATTTGCAAATTCAATTAGGTCTAGTGCGTCTTGAATATAATCGCCTAGCTCACCAACAGGAACATGACAATGTTCTCCTTCGTTCTGATATTGACAAGCCAAACCTGCATTAACAACCGGAAGTGGTTCTGCCCCTAAATCTTCAGAAAGAAGAAAAAGTTCATAGAAGCCCATTCCGTATGTTTGAAAATAATCAGGAAAAAGTCGATTATCAAAAGTATAATGCCATCTGTTTTCGTTCAAAGGGCGATTTTCAACCTGTCCAATCGATTTCTTCCAATCGTAGCGAGTTTCTAAATCAGTTCCTTCAACTATACATCCTCCGGGGAATCGGAATAATCCTGGATTCAGTTCGTCAAGAGCTTCAACAAGATCACGTCGAAGACCGTTCTCCCTTGCTTTCCAAGTGTCGGTAGGAAAAAGTGATATGTGCTCTAGGTCAACTGATCCCTCTGATTTAAGAAATATACGTAATGAAGCTTTCTCCTCCTCTTTTGGGGAAGTTAAAACAACCACATATTTCTCCCATTCACTGGATGTTATTTCCAACTCTTTTCTTTCAAATGGGTTGTTATTAGCATCAATAAATTCAATACGTATTTTTTGTGTTGTATTACTATCTATAGTTCTTGCCCACACAGAAAAGCGATAAGTTGCATCTTTTTTAAGACCAATGCCTTTAAACCCTTCATTCTCAAGTCCGGTATGCTTATGACCATGTCCTGCGTCACTTAAACGAACATAATTAGGATTTCTGTCAAAGGGTCCATTCTCATTTTTTACGGTTACGTCTCCAAACGTTGTCCATCCCATTAGTGATTGAGGAAAATCAAAAGAGCGGTTTTTTATAAGCTCCGCATAAAGTCCACCGTCTGCACCGAAGTTAATATCTTCGAAAAACAAACCATACATATAAGGTTGAACTTTAGCTCCAACTTTATTTACATTAACAACCAATTCATAATTCTGTTGTTGTGCAAAAATGCTAGTAGAAAAACAAGCTAGAACAAAAATTAATAAATACTTCTTCATTTCAATTTTTTAGTTTAGGTGTTACACAAATATTGACCTTGCTTTGGTCGTACCTGGCTCTTATGTTGTTCGTATATTGCTCTTTTATAAGAGAGCCATATAAGGATTATATCAGAGTTAAATAAGTGCCAGATATGAATATATCAGGTGGATATCCCTTTTTAAGGTGTTGGGATAATTGGTTTAATGCTACCATCTGCATTAAATTCCATTCTATCCATACAAACCTCTCTGTGGAATCCTGCTGACTCTCCCCATCTAATACCATGTGGACGAAAGAATCTATGGTAAACAATATACCACTCATCCTTTCCCTCAACTTTTAGAGTTGAATTATGTCCTGTGCCAAAAATGCCATTTTCTGAACATTTTGTCAGAATAAGGTTGTTCTCTGGGATATTAAGTGGGCCAGTAGGAGAATTGGATGTTGCATATCTAACCCTGTAGTCTTCACTTCGTGTATCGTTTTCAGACCAAAGAAAATAATAAATTCCCTCTCTATAGAAAAGATGAATCGCTTCACGGAAAGTGCCATCTGCAGGGGTCATTACTTTTATTGTGTTTTCTTTTAACGATATCATATCATCGTTTAATTCTGCCAATGCCATGTAGCCATTACCCCAGTAAAGGTAGTTTTTACCTGAGACTGGATCATAGAATGCATCGGGGTCAATCTCTTGTCCTCCGTTAACACCTTCTGGTTTAATATCGATAAGAGGGTGACCTATGTCCTCAAAAGGACCTGCTGGGTCATCTGATACAGCTACACCAATCTTTTGAGCTGCTGTAAAATAGTAGTAATATTTATAATCGTTACCCACTTTTTTCTCAATAATACATGGTGCCCATGCATTTCTGTTGGCCCATGTTACATCCTTTTGTAGGTCTAATATAACCCCTTCATCTTTCCAGTCGACAAGATTGTCTGATGAAAATGTTTTAAAATAAGTACCCGACCATCCATTATAGCCATCACTAGTAGGATAAATATAATACCTGTTGGTTTTATTTGAATACATTGCGTATGGATCAGCATAAAATCCTTCTATTACCGGGTTTGAAATATTTCTCCTATAATTCTCAGGTTTCCCCCATTTTTGAATAATGGCATCGAGCTCATCCTGTGTAATCTGTATAATAGATCCATGGCGAGGTTTAAAATCCATAGATATCTCATCGTCAATTATATTGAAATTCATCAGATCGGTACTCTCTGTAAATTGATATACTCCTTTCATATAAACATCATACATCAAAATATATTTGTCTGAATTAATCAATTTAAATAAACTTGAACCCTCAACAGCTTCATTTGTTTGTTGCTTATAGTCGTCATATTCAGTCCACTCACCCGAAGTTAGAGAGTGCGTGGTTGCCAGTTTAATTCCGTTGCCATCACCTTCAGTTTTGTAGAACATATAAAATATGTCATCCTTTAGCACAATATCTCCATCGATGCTTGATTTACCGTTTTTGGGAAGGAAAAGTGGTTTTGGTTCTCCAATAATATCAGTAAAATCGTCATTGGCATAAGCATAATATATTATGTCTACGCCATCACCGTGTAACATCGACCAATATATCATATATTTTTTTACCTCTGGATCATATACAGTTTGTGGAGCCCATACTCTTTTTAGATCTTCCTGACCATCGTATTTATCTTGAATATTAATAATGCTGGAGTCCCAATTTATTAGATCTGTAGATTTAAGCATTACAAATGCGCGGTTAGACGTCCACCCTTTACTTGATGTCATATCTGTTACAACCATATAAAACGACTTGCCATCTTCGGTGCGCAGTATATGGGGGTCTCTTACTCCACCTGTAGAGCTTATATCTTTTGAATCTATTACTGGTTTATTGTTGTTAATAGTGTAAAAGTTGTAGGCATCATTACTTATGGCATATCTAACTGCTTCTTCTTCAACTCTGTTACCGGTGAAATATGCAAAAAGATATACCACATAATTGTTATCGGCAACCGATTCAGATAGCAATCGTACTTCGGCAATCTTAGCAGTTTTACTTCCTGGCATGGCTTCAAACTTCACGGTAAGGCTCTTTTCTCTTATCAAATCCTCAGGTATTTGAATTATTGCAGTTTGCTGCTCCATTCCTTTAAAACCTGTAAGTGAAAGAGATTCTACTACTCTGTCGTTAATGATGATGTTGAAGTTTCTACTTCTATCATTATTAAAATAGCTCACATAGAGATAACGAGCTTTTTGTTCACTATTTCTCATTTCGTAGCTGAACCAACCCTCTGCCTCACGCCAGCGAGTGTTTTCAAAGAGTCCTGCATCAGAATCATCATATTTGACATAGTGATCAGATTCAGGCTGCTGCTCTCCACTAACGACTCTGTCGATGGTCACAGAATTTAATTTCGCCTGCTCTGCCTCTTGTTTCTCCATTTCTAAGCTAATTTGTTTTGCTTCGTCAATGGTAGCTTGTGGCCAGTAAACTATATAACGTGATTCATGTAAATCGAAGAATGGAATTAACTCCATGCCCTCTGAATACTTCTCGGGGTAGAGGTTTGTCAGTTTAAAAGTAAGTGGCTGTCCTTCAATAGGTTTTACGAGTGATGCAAGATCTTTTGGATCACCTATAAGCATTGGTGCATCTTTTACAGGGATTTGTCTTCCATGAGCAATGTGCCCCCCTCTGCTATCGTCTGCAAAAAGACCTAATTGATCTTCAGTACTGGTTTTTGATGCAAGTACAATTGGGCCGTACGAGAATGAATAGTAGTTGGAGTTGTCAGGCATTTGTTCAACTCTTATACTCATTGGCATCTCCATTACTACATTGTCTCCCTTTCTCCATTTTCTATCAATAGATATATAGCCATCTTTTTCAGTTGCAGGATGTTCTTTTCCATTAACTTTTACTTTTACAGTACCTTGCTCGGCCCATTCAGGATAACGTAGTTTAAGTGTAAAACTTGTTCTTCTACGAGGGTTAACTTTTATCTCCGTTTTAGCTTCATAAGGATAGTTGTTAATCTGTACAATCTCTGTTCTTTTGTCTTTCCAATTTAGTTTAGAAGGGATGAAAAGATTCACATACAATTCATCATCTGTATGTGAATAAATCATACTTCCGTATTTTGAGTGATTCTCTATTCCTGAGCCTACACAACACCACATGCTGGTGTGTGGTTGTGAATATACGCGGTAATGGCCAGGTCTCATTTGAGTAAAATAAACCAGTCCACCCGTTTCAGGGTTCTGAGTTGATAGTATATGGTTGTAAAGAGCTCTTTCGTAATAATCGAAGTATTTTTTGTCTTTAGTTGTTTTGAAAAGCATTTCTGAAAGACGAAGCATATTATGAGTATTGCAAGTCTCTGGTCCCTCAATATTAGAAATCATGCCTGAGAAATCATTAGTAGGATTAAAATGCTCCGAAACACTATTGCCTCCAATAGATATTGAGCGTTCGTTTACAACCCTGTCCCAAAAATATTGTGCTGCTTCATCCCACGATTGATTGTTTTCTAGATCTGCAATTCTCTTGAAGCCTAAAACTTTAGGAATTTGTGTGTTGGCATGCATGCCAGTGAGAATGTCTTTTTCTTCTAAAAGAGGGTTAAGTATATGGTGATGAGAGAACTTGCGGGCCAACTCAATATACTTTTTGTCTCCAGTTATAGCAGCAACATCTGCAAAGGTTTCATTTAAACCACCATGCTCGCTTCTAAGCATATCCTGCATTTGCTCTTCAGTCAAATTGTCTGTTAATTCAATTGCCCAATCTGCCATTTTTATCAACATCTCTTTTGCTTCTTTTTTACCTGCAATAAGATATGCATCTCTCAATCCTGCATAGGTTTTATGAATATTATACATCGGCACCCATTTACCATTCAGACCAAATCCTGAAGCATCAATTTTTCCCGATGAAATATCTTTCCACATCTCATTCCCTCCAGGCACACCACCTATATAACCATTTCCATTAGCATCTTGAACTCTTTTAAACTCACTAAGCATGTAGGTTAATCGTTCACCTATTTCTTGATCCCCAGTAGATGCATACATCAGAGATAGTGCAGATACATAGTGTCCACCAATATGTCCGTCGAGTCCACTATTTTCCCAATTACCGTAACTTTCTGCTTTAGGGGTTAGCCCTGCTTCTCTTAAAAAAGGAGCTAATAGTTTATCAACATCCATCTCTAGCAGATAATCCTTGTTTAGTTCTTCTGCATGTTTAAAAGGGCTATCCAGCAACCTTATTTCTTTTAAACTGAAATACTTTAACTCGCTTTTGTTTTGTGCACCAAGAAAAGTAGCACAGAAGAGAACTATTATCACCCAGCTTAATTTTCTATAATTAATTGTCATAATGTAAATATGATAGTTTTATCAAAATGTTATTGTATCGTGTTGAATCTAAATATTGTAAGAGAGTAGGGCGGTAAAGTGTTTTGCTCCTCAAACTTCAATGATTGGGTTGTAGGTTTGGCCTCCCTGTCATCTGGAGTACCTGTAAGTACGCTTATTTCTACAGTCTCATTTGCAATATCCAATTCAGACATATCTAAAGTAGTATTTACTTCAACAGGAAGAAGGTTTACAATTTTTACAATGATGTCACCTGTCTTACTGTCACGAACTATAGATTTAGCTATTCGTTTTGAAACTGCATCCCATTTGTTAGAAAGTTCTATTCCACTATATATATACTCATCTCCTAAGTTGTTGCCAAAGAGTTGTTGCACCCAGTATCCAACAGTTGGTTTTACTTCTGTACTATTAAAATAGATGAGATTTGGGTTCCATTGAGTAAATCCATCTCTTGCCAGTAGAGGAGCGTAAGAAGTCATTATTACAATATCACCGTTTCTTTCGATATTACATAAATGAAGTGCTTCGGTAAGTGCAGTTTCAATATTATTTGGTCTTCCTGGAAGATGTGCTGCATATTCTCCAAGATATACCTTAGATTTAGAGCGACTGTACTTGTCGTAGAAATCCTGATTATGTATATACCAACCAGGAGGATTATAATAGTGTTCATCTACAATTGGAATTTCAAGTTGGTCGGCCAAATCCCATCCTTCTCTATAGTCAGTGCCTTCGAAGAAGGGGCCTACAGTTCCAATTACAGTTATCTCGGGATGTTTATCTTTTACAGCATTATATATCATTGTAAAACGCTCTTCGAAGATGTCTGTAATAAGATCTTCGTTACCAACACCTATATATTTTAGGTTGAACGGTTTTGGGTGACCAGCCGCAGCTCGTTTACCGCCCCATTCACTTTTTACATCACCATTAGCATACTCAATTAGATCGAGTATATCCTGAACATAGGCATCCATTTCACTCATGGGAATACCACCCTGCTGGCCACCTAAAGTGCAAGCATGATGAGCTGAGTTTTGACAGGGCACTCCGGCTGCAACAATAGGTATGGGTTCAGCTCCAATATCAGCACAGAACTGAAAATATTCGAAGTAACCTAAGCCGTATGATTGATGATAGTTCCAAATATTTCGTTGTGGTATACGCTCTTCAATAGGGCCAATTGTGTTTTTCCAACGATAGATGTTATTGAGTCCATCACCATGTGCTACACAACCTCCGGGGAAACGCACAAAGCTTGGTTTCATATCAGCAAGTGTTTGTGCTAAATCTGCCCTAAGTCCATTTTTGCGACCTTTAAACGTTTTTTGAGGAAATAAAGAAATTATATCCAAGTCTACTCTACCTGTAAATTGTGGTTCAACTACGAGTCGTGCATCAGGCATTGATTTAGTAGCAGTTAGTATAGTTTCATACTTCTTCCAATTTTTGTTTAATTTGCCTGTACGTGATTCTGCAACTATGTTACCATCTTTATCTATGAGCTTAGCAATAAGACGACCAGTTTTAGTCTCAGGAGAGCGTGCAAAAGTCGAAAAGTTATACGACTCACCTGCTATTACTGGTATGCCATCAAAACCTTCGTTTACTATTGCTACGCCTTCACTATCTACTTGAAGTATAGCATAATGTTTATTGTTTACGTGCACAGGTGATTCTGTGCCAATTTGGAACGATTCAGTGTTGAGAACAGACCATGCCTTTTTGCTATTCCAGCTTTGATCATTATGTAGTTTGTCGGCCAGATCATACTCAAAGCCTCTGTTTTGAACCAATTCTGCATACAATCCGCCGTCAGCTGCATAGTTTATATCTTCATAAAAGACACCCATAATTAAATCGCTGATCTTTTTTCTCTTAGATGCTTCAGCTTTTATAACTGCATCTATCGGCTTTAGGCTTCCAAAACGTTCAGTATCTCCACTTGTTGTCTCTGAAAAAAGAATTCCTTTATATGCATTTAACTGTTGGTTTTGAATTAGATTCTCTACAGTTTCCCAATTTACTTTATGAACTGTACCTCTTTGATATCTATTTGCAATCAAAACCTCTTGTCTTGCATCTTTTAGCTTTGTAACAGGTGTTGCTTCACCGTAATCTTTAAAATCTTTTGTGTTTAAAGCATAAGCATTTTCACCAATTTCAGTTTTACTTAGCCAAGATATTGTATAATCATTATCAATGTTATTGAAAGTAATTACTGGTGATATTATATTGCCATTTTGCATCAATAGCGGATAAGATTGTCGACCCCATTCTATAAGATCAGGTGAACTAGAATGAGCCAATGCTCCATCAGTTTCGTTTAAACTCCATACAGAGTGCCACATACCATCATTTGATTGGAAGAGAAACGGTGTAATCATTCTTTTTTGTGATCCCCAGCTGCCATAATCGCTTTTAACATAACTATACTCTGGTCCGATAGGGTGCCATTCACTTTTGTCGAGACTCCAAGCGAAATGTAGCCCGTTATGATTATTATTCTCTATAGTAGCATATGCAAATATATATGCCGAATCTGGCTCATTGGCATGCATGTTTTGCAACAGCATTGATTGTAAAAATACAATCAACACTGTGAGTATTTTATTATTCATTATTTTTAAATTAAAAACCTTAATACTAATATTATAAATTAGCTACAGTGTTTTCTTCTGAAAATCTACCTAAGCTTTGGTATTTCTTATACAATTCACTATATAATTTATGGTTTTCTTCGTTTGGGTAGTATGTTTGTGCGAAACCTTGACCCATTGCGTCTTGTGCCTTTTCAACTTTGTCATATATCCCAGCAACTACTGATGCAAACATAGCTGACCCAAAAGCACATGATTGTTCAGTTTTAGCCACCTTGATAGACATACCAAGAACATCAGACATGGTCTGCATGACAAATGGCGACTTAAGTGATATTCCACCTATACCTATTATCTGATTTATTTTAACTCCATTTTCAATGAAACGGTCAACAATAGCTTTAGACCCAAATGCAGTTGCTTCAACTAATGCTCTGAAAATTAGCGGTGCAGAGCTACCCAAGGTAAGACCTGTAATAGATCCTTTTAGCAATTGATTAGCATCTGGTGTTCTACGACCGTTCATCCAGTCTGTAGCTAAAATTGTACTTTCATGCACAGACACTTTTTCAGCTTCTTTTGTTAGCTCAGGAATAATAGCATCGCCAATCTCTTGGATTAGCTTTTCCTTAGTCTCTTCATCTATAAGATTTGATTTGTTTAGTATATTTTGAAGAGGCCACTCCAATAACTTTCTATACCATGCATAGATATCTCCAAAGCCCGATTGACCAGCTTCAAGACCTATCATACCTGGTATAACCGAGCCATCTACCTGACCGCAAATTCCTGGTATTAGCTTGTCGCCTATTTCTTCATAAGGAACAGCCATAATATCACAAGTTGATGTGCCAATCACTCGTACAAAATCACCAGGTTTAACTTCTACACCTACAGCACCCATATGGCAATCGAAAGCACCAACAGCAACAGCTACATTGGTAGTTAGGCCTAGTCTCTCTGCCCATTCTGGTGTAAGATTACCTACTTTAACGTCACTAGGAAAAGTGTCTTCAAATAACCTTGAACGGTACCCTGCTAGCAGAGGATCCAGTGTTGTAAGAAAATCTTCCGATGGGAGTCCACCCCACGATTCGTGCCACATAGCCTTATGTCCAGCAGCACATCTGCTTCTGAGCATGGTTTCAGGTTTTGTTTTACCTGTTATTAGGGCAGGCAGCCAATCACATACTTCTACCCAAGAGTATGCAGCATTTCGTATCTTCTCATCTTCACGCAATACATGTAGCATTTTAGCCCATACCCATTCAGATGAGTATATACCTCCTTCGTATGCGGTATAATCTATTTCCCATTTCTTTGCAAGTGTGTTTATTTCATCAGCTTCCTTTACGGCAGTATGATCTTTCCAAAGTACGAACATTGCGTTTGGATTTTCTGCAAATTCTGGTAATAATGCTAATGGAGTTCCTTCCTTGTCTGTAAGTGCTGGCGTAGAACCAGTAGTGTCAAATCCTATCCCCACCACATTCTCAGCAGTACCAGAAGGTGCTTTAGAAATAGCTTCATGTATAGATTCCTCCAGAACTTCCATATAATCTAATGGATGTTGTCTGTATTTGTTGGCTTTTGGATCACTATATTTTCCTTCATTCCAGCGAGGATAATATTTAACTGATGTTGATATTTCATTACCATTAGATGCATCAGCTATTATTGCACGGCATGAATCTGAGCCGTAATCTAAACCAATCACATATTTTTTCATAATTATATTCTCTTTTTTGTTTTTCAAATTAGGGATTTAATAGATAGGATCATGTACCCCACTACTTATACTGTGGCGTGTAGGAGACACGCCACAGTATAAGTAACTTTGTAACTTTTCAATATTGTTTTTATTGCAGCGATTTATTCAACAGATAGTACACCTCATTAACTTTAAGCTCAAATTTAAGTTTATTAATTGTAGTATCATTATCTATTGTCACTAGTTCAATACCAGCAATATCTGCATAATCCTCAAAAAACTCATTTGTAAGTGCATAACTAAATGCAGAGTGATGTGTACCACCTGCATAAATCCATGATGCAGCACCTATTTCTAAGTTAGGCTGTGGTATCCAAAGTGAGCTGGCAACAGGAAGTTTAGGTAGTTCTGCCTCAGGTTCAATAACATCAACATTATTTACAATCATTCTGAAACGATTACCCATATCTACAATTGTTGCAGCAATTCCAGAGCCCTCATTTGCAGTAAAGACCAAACGTGCTGGATCATTTTTACCACCAATTCCCAATGGATGTACTTCTAAACGAGGTTTCTGAGAGGTAATTGCAGGAGATATTTCAAGCATATGCGATTGTAAAATAGCACTCTTTTCTCCATTAAAATGATATGTATAATCTTCTAGGAATGAGCTGCCTCCTTCAAGCCCTTTAGACATAACCCATACAGTACGCAAAAGTGCAGCAGTTTTCCAGTCGCCCTCTGCGCCAAACCCATATCCTTCTGCCATTAATCTTTGGCTTGCAAGACCTGGTAGCTGATCTAATCCATGTAATGCATCGAAATTGGTAGTAAAAGCTTTAGCGTTCTTATCCTTTAAGAAACGTCGTAGTGCAATTTCAATTCTTGCTGCTTCACGTACCTGACCATGATCTTTTGCACCTTTTTTACAGTTATCAGCAAATAGATAAAGCTGCTCATATTCTGATACTAGTTCATCCACTTCACTCTTTGTAACTTTATCTTGATAAGCCACAAGTTCACCTATGCCATAATAATCAACATGATATCCCAATCGGATCTCTGCTTCCAGACGATCACCATCAGTAACCGCAACATTATTCATGTTATCACCAAATCGAACAATAACCATATCCTGAGCATCTGTCCAAGCGGCGGCTACACGCATCCACACATTTATTCTTTCCTGTACTTTTGCATCCGACCAATGTCCAACAACTACTTTTCTGTTTTTACGCATCCTGCTCACCATATGACCAAACTCACGGTCACCATGTGCCGACTGGTTTAAATTCATAAAGTCCATGTCAATTTCACTCCATGGAATTTCTTTGTTGAATTGTGTATGTAAGTGGAGCAGAGGTTTATTATAGTTCTGTAATCCTTTAATCCACATTTTTGCAGGTGAGAATGTATGCATCCATGTGATAACACCTATACATTCAGGTGCACTGTTTGCATCTTTAAAAACCTTTTCTACTTCTTTCGAAGAGTTAGCAGTTCCTTTATAAACTACTTTCACTGGTAGAGTTCCCGCATCATTTAAACCCTGCACTATCTTCTCAGAATGTGCATTAACAGTTATTACTGCGTCTCCACCATATAGAAGTTGAGCTCCTGTAACGAACCATACTTCCTGATTTTTGTATTCCATAATTTTAATGATTTAATTTGTTTTATATTCACTTTGATTTATTGTCCGTAGTAAGCATCAGGTCCATGTTTTCTTAAAAAATGCTTCTGAATTAGTAATTTATTCATAGTTAAGTTAGGGTTAACCTGATAAGCTATAAAAGCCATTTTAGCCACCTGCTCCAATACTACAGCATTATGGACAGCATCATTTGCATCTTTACCCCAAGAGAATGGTCCATGGTTTTTTACTAACACACCTGGAACATGAACAGGATTTAATTCTTTAAAACGCTCTATAATAACGGTACCTGTATCTTTTTCATAATCTCCCTTTACTTCTTCTTCCGTCATATCCCTAGTGCAAGGTATATCATCACTGAAGTAGTCTGCATGAGTAGTGCCGATATTTGGAATGTCTAGCCCCGATTGTGCCCAGGCAGTAGCATAGGTAGAGTGAGTGTGAACAACTCCTCCTATTTCAGGGAAAGCTTTGTATAATTCAAGATGAGTAGATGTATCAGATGAGGGCTTATATTTTCCTTCTAGAACTTTGCCTTCCATGTCTACAACAACCATGTCATCACTTTTCATGTTATCGTATGAAACTCCCGAAGGTTTTATTACAACCAAATTTTTCTCTCTATCGATAGCACTTACATTACCCCAAGTAAATATTACCAAGCCATGCTTAACAATATCAATATTAGCTTGGTATACTTGTTGTTTTAATCTATTTAATTCCATTATAATATTTGTATTTATTATTGAAGTTCTAGCATTACAACTGAGCTAGGAGGAAGTGTAATTGAAAGATTTCCATTAGATAAACTAGCACCTTTAAAATCTTTTACATTTACTTTTGATGGATTTTCAAATGAATTATGATCATCTATCTTATCAGTTGTTAGAATTTGTCCGTTTACTCTTTTAGCTTTAGTACCCAGTAGTTGAGTGTCAATTTTCTGTTCATTCTTCAAATCGGTATTAACTAATGTTATATGGATCTTTCCACTTTCATCTTTCGACGCAGATACACTTACTGCATCAATCTCTCTGTTGCCCTGTTTATATTTATTACTTGTGAATGAAATAGGAAGTAAAGTAGCATTTTGGTGAACTTTGTACATGTGGAAAACCCAATAGGTAGGTGTAAGAATCATTTTTTCTTCATCTGTAAGCACTACTGCCTGTAAAACATTTACCGTTTGTGCCAAATTTGCCATTTGTACTCTGTCGGCATGTTTATTAAAGATATTAAGATTAATACCTGCAACAATTGCATCACGCATTGTGTTTTGTTGATACAAGAATCCTGGATTTGTTCCTGGTTCTACATTATACCATGTACCCCATTCATCAACAATCATTCCAATGCGTTTATTAGGGTCGTATTTATCCATAATTGCACCATGTTTGGTTATTAGTTCATCCATGAAGAGAGTTTTTTCTATAGTCGTAAAATACTCTTCTTCATCAAAATCGAGAGCTGAACCTTTGTCACCCCAATCTTTGGGAACAGTGTAATAATGTAGAGATAATCCCTGCATATGTTGGCCAGCGTTTTTCATCAAAACTTCAGTCCAATTATAATCGGCAGCATTGGCTCCAACGGCCACTCTGTATAGACGATTGTCTCCATAATTACGAGCAAATGTAGCGAAATGGCGATATAAATCGGAATAATACTCAGGAGTCATATTTCCTCCACAACCCCATGTCTCGTTCCCAATTCCCCAGAATCTTACTTTCCATGGTTCATCCCTACCATTTTCACGGCGTAGATTTGCCATTGGACTCTCACCATCAAAGGTAACGTATTCTATCCATTTCGACATCTCGTCTACAGTACCGCTACCAACATTAGCGCTTATAAATGGTTCTGTGCCGAGCTGTTCGCAAAGGTCTAAAAATTCATGTGTTCCGAAGCTGTTATCTTCAACCACTCCTCCCCAATGAGTATTAATCATTTTTGGTCGTTTTTCACGTGGTCCAATCCCGTCTAGCCAATGATATTCATCAGCAAAGCAACCTCCAGGCCAACGAAGGTTAGGTATTCCTACATCTTTTAATGCGTCTACTATATCGTTTCGTATACCTCTAGTGTTTGGAACTGAAGAATCTTCTCCTACCCAGTATCCTCCATAAATACAACGTCCTAGATGTTCTGAAAAGTGTCCGTAAATATGTCGGTTTATAGTAGTTTCTCCCTTATCAGACTCAATAATCAGTCTGTTATTTTGTGCCATTAGTGGAGCACAGATTAAAAGCAGCATAACTGCAACTTGAATAACACTTTTATAATTCATGGGTCTTTTTTTATGTTATAAAATTGAAATGATTTTTATGCTAGAATTATAATCTTTATAATTAAGATTTTCTCATAAATTATCACTTACATAAATTAGTGTAAAGTTAATGTTTTTTTTAAACAAATCAAGCCATATAGCTAGTAGCGTAATGGCTTGATTAATAAGTTTTTTTTATTTATCTAATAATTTAAGTACTTGCTACCAAAGTAATACATAAATTATTGTTACTAACAAACAAACAATAAATGATCCTATTGCAAAGCCTCTGTCAGTTTTAAATAAATCTAAATTAATTGGAACTGCCTGACTATCTTTATGTGTATCTTTAGAATTAGAGATCAAGAACATAGAGACTGATAAAATCAGTGATCCAAAGAAGAAGAAGGCTTCAAAACCTATGTTTTCAAGATAAATTACTGTTTCATTAGTGCTTCCACTCCAAAGAAGAATCTTATGTATAAAGGCACTTAAGATAAAGAATATAGCTGCCGTAAGTGAAATTCTACCCCATTTCATCATTTTCTTTCTATCTCCTTCATCAGGAAGTTCTGTATCAACCTTATTTTTATCAACATAAGCTATTGTTACAAATATCACGAATAGAATGATGAATATATAACCCATTCTAAATTGGAACGGCATATCAGGTAATGCTATCTTAAATAGTATACCCATTGGTATCGTTAAAATAGATGTCCAAATTGCTGCTTTTGCAGAAGCTCTCTTCCATAACAGTCCAAGACCAAATACCACAATAATACCGGGATAAATAAATCCAGAATATTCCTGAATATATTGGAATGCCTGATCAAGTCCGCCCAATAATGGTTCAACAGCAATAAGTGCAATTATAAGTGCTAGTAAAGAGGTAATACGACCAACTCTTACAAGTTGCTTGTCAGTTGCATTTTTTCTAATATGTTGCTTATAAACATCCATAGTAAATATGGTAGATGTTGAGTTTAGCATTGAAGCTAATGAGGAAATTATGGCAGCTGCAAGTGCTGCAAATGAAATACCTTTAATACCCGCAGGAGCAAAATTTCTGATTAGCCATGGGTATGCATCATCAGATACGTTTATATTACCCGCCAAATCAAAATATCCTTGTTGTAGACCTGGAATATCTTGTGGGAAATTGTACATAACATATGCTGTAACACCAGGTATAACAACGATAAAGGGGATTAGAATTTTTAAGAATGCAGCGAAAACAAGTCCTTTCTGAGCTTCTTTCGTACTTTTAGCAGCTAATCCTTTTTGAATTATATACTGATTAAATCCCCAGTATCCAATATTAGTTAACCATACACCACCCACTATCGCTGCTAGCCCAGGAAGGTCTTTAAATGCAGCAACAGATTTTGATTTGTCTACAATCATGTTTAGGTGAGTGTCACCAGGAATACTTTTTAGCTTGTCATAAACAATTGCCAGTCCGTCAAAAACTCCTTTTCCTTCACCAGATACTGCTTCAAGAGCAAAATATGCAGTAATTAGCCCACCACCTATCAGGAAAAACACTTGTAGAACATCTGTCCATGCAACTGATGCAAGTCCTCCATAAATTGAATAAATACCAGCTATGAAAAACAGAGCTATAATAATCTGCATTCTTAATCCTTCTAGACCAAGAATTTGTTCAATAGCAATTGTTCCTAACCATGCAACTGAAGTTAGATTAACAAAAACATACAAAAATAGCCAAAAAATAGAAAAGGCTAGTCCAACTCCCCCGTTGTACCGCTGACGCAAAAACTGAGGAATTGTGTATATCTTTTGTTTTAACATAACAGGCAACAGAAACTTGGCCACTATAAGTAGTGTAACAGCTGCCATAATTTCATAGGCTGCTATTGATATACCAATTCCGAAACCCGATCCTGACATCCCTATGAATTGCTCTGCCGAAATATTAGCAGCAATCAGAGATGCTCCCACAGCCCACCATGTGAGCTTGTTGCCTGCAAGGAAATAATCATTTGCGGTTTTTTCTTCACCTTTCTTGGTTCTGGATAAGAAAAGACCTAAGCCCACAAGCAATACCATGTATACCCCTACTATGATAAAATCAATAGTCAGAAAGCCCGAATCAATCATCTTTTTTTATTTATGTTTATGTTACGATTTAAAATAATATTTCCCGTTTTTAGATTGTATTAAATAAAAAACCACCCTTTCATTAGAGTTCAGTTTGTACTAATTACAAACTTAGTTATAGATTCGCCAAAGGTAAATAATTTTAATCAAACAAGCCAAAATTATTACAAGTTGATTAAATAAAATAGAGAAAAAAGCATAAATATTAACTCAAATAGAATTATATATACAAATAGATGTATTAATTGTACAATTAGTGCGAAAAATGATAAACGTATGATTGATTATTTTTATCGACATTAACTTATGAATAGTAATTCTCTATACTTCGGTAGTGTCCACATTCTGTTATCTACAATTAGCTCCAGTTTATCCACATGATATCTAATAGTATTAAAGTAGACTTCCACTTTATCATGATATGTAATAGCCTTTTCTCTTGTATCTTCCATTTTATTTGCAAGTTTCCTAGCTTCAACCATGTTATCTACGTTTAGCTTAATTGCTGAGATATGCTCTGCAATTTCCTCAATTAATGCAGCATCTTCTTTCGATAGCTTTTCAGCTTTATCTTTTTCAAATACCATTCTCATTTTGTAAAGGTTGTCTAATAACATCGATTGGTATTCTGTTGCCACTGGAATTATATGGTTCATACACAAGTCTCCTAGTACACGTGCTTCAATTTGAATTTTCTTTGTGTAGGTTTCCCATTTTACTTCGTTGCGAGCATGCAGTTCGGTTTCGTTTAGAACACCAATGCTTTCAAACATTTTTACCGACTCTTCCGAAGTGTATGAATCATAAATTAGTGGAACGTTTTTCTCACAATTCAGTCCCCTTTCACTTGCCTCAATCTCCCATTCGTTACTGTAACCATTTCCCTCAAAGCGAATCGATTTAGAATCTCTTATGTAAGATCGTAATGTGTCGAAAATAGCCTCTTCGGTTTTCATACCGTCACTAACTTTTTTATCGATATCATTTTTAAAAGATATCAATTGAGCTGCAACTGTTGAGTTTAAAGCAATCATAGCAGAAGAGCAGTTTGCAGAAGACCCCACAGCCCTAAACTCAAATCTGTTTCCAGTGAATGCAAAAGGTGAAGTTCTATTTCTATCTGTATTATCAATCAATACCTCCGGTATATGAGCAACCCCTAGTTTCATCATCTTTAGTTCGTCAACTGTAATATCATCATCATCCGAACTGTTCTCAATTTTATCCAGCACAGCTGAAATTTGTTTTCCAAGGAAGACTGATATAATTGCCGGAGGAGCTTCGTTTGCCCCTAGTCGATGTGCATTTGTTGCCGACATAATAGATGCCTTAAGCAATCCATCATGCTTCTTAACTGCCATAAGTGTATTCACTAGGAAAGTCACAAAAAGCAAGTTCTCATGTGCTGTTTTTCCAGGTGTAAATAAACCAATACCCGTATCAGTGCATAGCGACCAGTTACAATGTTTCCCCGAACCATTTATTCCTGCAAAGGGTTTTTCATGTAGTAGCAGTTTGAAATTGTGCTTAACGGCAATCTTCCTCATTAGTGACATCACCAATAAGTTTTGATCTACAGATAGATTTGTTTCGCCGTATATAGGTGCAAGCTCATATTGATTAGGAGCAACCTCATTGTGCCTAGTTTTTAGAGGAATACCATACTTGTATGCTTCAAGTTCCACCTCTTTCATAAAAGATGCAACCCTTGGAGGAATTGCTCCGAAGTAATGATCTTCAAGTTGCTGGTTCTTAGCACTGTCATGCCCCATAAGCGTGCGTTCTGTAAGACTAAGATCGGGTCTTGCTGCATAAAGGGCGCTATCAACAAGAAAATATTCCTGCTCCCATCCTAAGTATGAATATACCTTTTTAACTTCAGGGTAAAAAAATCTACAAACATCAACAGAAGCTTTATCAACAGCAGAAAGAGATTTTAAAAGAGGTGTTTTGTAGTCGAGCGCCTCCCCTGTATATGAAATAAAAACTGTTGGAATACATATAGTGTCATCCATTATAAATGCAGGAGAAGATGGGTCCCATGCAGTGTAACCTCTAGCTTCAAAAGTATTTCTTATGCCACCGCTTGGAAAACTAGAAGCGTCAGGCTCCTGTTGAGCAAGTACTTTGCCCGAAAATCTTTCTATAATTTTGCTATCAGGTCCATTTAAATAATCTATAAATGAATCATGCTTTTCGGCAGTACCCTCAGTTAAGGGTTGGAACCAGTGAGTATAGTGGGTAGCCCCCATCTCTATAGCCCACATTTTCATTCCTGCAGCAACATGATCGGCAATCTCTCTGTGTAGAGTTGTGCCCATGTCAATTGCTGCAAGCACAATGTCCATTGTTTCTTTAGAAAGGTATTTTGACATTTGAGCCCGGTTAAAAACATTCTTTCCAAAATATTCAGATGGAAGTTTACCCGGATTTATAACTTCAACCGGTGTTCTTTTCGAGGCTTCTTGTACTGCATTAAATCGTAGTGATGACATATTATTCTGAGTTAGTTCACAAAATCCGACACAAAATTAATCTTTTTGCGCTATATCATGCTCAAACTAACTCTTTTTATCAGAAAAACAATTATGTATCCTGCATTTTAACTATATGGCTTTATCCCCATTCCAACTGGAACCACAAGCAATTGATGGTCTCGATGTGACAAAATGCTCGTTTACTTATGAATAAGTGTGTACACTCTGTTGTGCCGATGGTAAATAGTTAACACCATACCAGCAAATCTGCAGAAGTATAAATGAAATAATCAGAATTATCATTGAAGTTCTTGGAGAGGAATGCTTTTTTAGTCTATAATGTATATATACCATATAACCAAGCCAAGTAATTGCTGCCCAAGTCTCTTTAGGATCCCAGCTCCAATAATGCCCCCAAGCTTCCTTAGCCCATATTGCCCCCATAAGCATTCCAAGTGTAATACAAGCCGTACCGGCATAAACCATATTGTCTGCCATCAATATTATTCCCGAAGGATTAGATAATTTTTTCTCACGTACCAAATAATAAATGGCAACTAATGTAACTGCTCCAAGAATAGCGTATGACAACATATATATTATAACGTGAGGAGAGAACCATGGACTTTGAAGTGCAGGCATAAGCACTTTATTGTGAATATCGGGGTTAGCAATATTAACAATTATAAAAACTGTTGAAAGCAAAGTAGTGAAAGAAAGTATCCACTTA